>NZ_WXWS01000521.1:0-18491 GCF_009904715.1 Vibrio sp. V42_P2S4T144
CGGACTTGTTGAAAGCCTACTGCCATTGCCGATTTTGACGCAGTATCCAAATCTTCATAAAGACATTCTTCGCCGTGACTGTCCGTTAGAAAAACAAAACCACCGCGCGCATGTCTGAACTCTACAACCCAACCACCCTCTTGGATTGCAGGCTCAATAATCGCTTCGATAAGCTGATTTTCACGGAATAGATGTCTTAGTTCATTTATTGTCATCGCTATCCCTGCTTTAACTTTCACATTGCTCCTAGGTAAGCATGGTCTAAGTCAGCCAAATAGGGAGAAATTTCGATTAGATATAATGAAGTGATATAAAAAAACGCCGCTTATAAAGCGACGTTTTAAGTAAATCGAATATCTAACATGGCTGAATTTAGAACGCGTATTCCGCACTCACAAAGAAGCCGTTAGCAAAAATAAACTCTTTCCCTAGATCCGACATGAATTTATCGGACTCTAAATCAATCACACGGTAACCTCCACGAAAAGCCAGTCGAGCTTTTTCGAGCGGTACATTGTATTGAACACCTGCCATGAAATCGGTGCTTTTGATACCTTTGTTGTCACCAAAGTTTATCTCACCAATCACATCAAAGTTTGTATCCGGAACTTGAATTTCTGCGTAACCATACCAAGCCCAAATCAGCTCATCAAATTCTTCTACACGCCTGCTTGAGCCAGCATCAATGTATTTAGTGTCACTTAAATTACTGAACGTGAGACCCGCATCAAAGTGCAATAAATCATGCTCTAGAACGTGGTAATACAAGGTTAAATCGAGCTTATCGAACCCCATGTAATCCGCATCAACACTTGAGTAACGAAGGCGCGCATTAGGGACATATTTAACATCATGTTCAATCGCCGCGTAAAAAGTGCCTGCGGTACTGCTATCTCGTCTCACTTCATTAACTTTAGTGTCGGCAGCCCATACCTCTGCGCCGACTTTTGTCGATACAGAGTACTCTGCAAAAACAGGAAAAGATACTGCCAACGATAATGCCGTTAAAGCGATGTTCGCTTTATTTGTCATGTAGTATTTACTCCGAGATAGCTGATATTCACGTAGAGGACGTGAGAGGAAATATACCATATTCTCACGCCTCTCCATCAACTAAATGATGTTACTCATTATTTATAGCGGGGCTGAGCGACGTAATTCTTGAAGAACCAAATACCCAATGCAATCACGATTAACCATGGTAATAGTTTAAGTACCGCTCCAACCATTCCCAGTAAAAACATCACAACTAACGCAATACCAGTTGCTGCGAATACGGTCATCATTGTGATACCCGTAACCAACAAGGTCGCCGCAAAGACTAAAATAAAGATTAGCTCCAACATAATCACTTCTCCATTTGTTTTCAATAAACAGAGCAGTTTCCATACCAACTTACAGAAACGAAGTTAAGATTATGATTTTTAATAAAAAAACAAAGCCAGAGGCATTTCTGCACTCTGGCTTTATCATTCTTTAGTTGGTAATTTTAGCCATTCACTGGCGAATTTTACACATTCAATTCTTTTGGAATCTTAGCTAGCGCGTCTTGCAATACTTCTAGACCAGAACCTGGTTTGTGCGCATTTTCACTGATATGACGACGCCATTGACGAGCACCGGGCATGCTTTGGAACAAACCTAACATGTGGCGGGTAATATGACCAAGGTACGCACCTTTCGCTAATTGCGCTTCAATGTATGGATACATCTCTTCAACAATTTCGCTGCGTTTCTTCACTGGAGCATTAGAGCCAAACAACTCTTGATCTACCGATGCCAGTAAATATGGGCTTTGGTATGCTTCACGACCAATCATCACACCGTCAAGATGCTGAAGATGTGCTTTTGCTTCTTCTAATGATTTCACGCCACCGTTAATCGCAATCGTTAGGTGTGAGAAGTCTTGCTTCAATTGGTAAGCGCGTGGGTAATCCAATGGTGGGATCTCACGGTTTTCTTTTGGGCTTAGACCACTTAACCAAGCTTTACGAGCATGGATAGTGAACTGCTCACAGCCACCCTTTTCTGAAACAATAGAAACGAAGTCCGTTAGGAATTCGTAAGAGTCTTGATCATCAATACCAATGCGAGTCTTGACTGTTACAGGGATATCGACCACGTCTTTCATTGCTGCGACACAATCCGCAACTAACTGCGGTTCAGCCATTAGGCAAGCACCAAATCGACCGTTTTGTACGCGGTCAGATGGACACCCCACATTTAGGTTAATCTCATCGTAGCCACGCTCTTGCGCTAGCTTGGCACACGTAGCCAAATCTGCTGGGTTTGAACCACCAAGTTGAAGGGCTAACGGATGCTCTTCTTCGTTATAAGCCAGGAAATCTCCTTTTCCATGAATGATCGCACCTGTCGTCACCATTTCAGTATACAACAGGGTTTCTTTGGTCATTAAGCGATGGAAGTAGCGACAATGACGATCAGTCCAATCTAACATTGGTGCTACGGAGAGCCTGCAAGAATGAGTCATGATATAAACACCCGTTTTTATGTTGCCAAGGTCGAGCGCAGCAGTACGCTCAAAAAATAAGTCGGGTATTGTATACCCAAGCACCTCTGGGTGCTAGTTTCAGCGAGAATGATTTGGTTGGCTGACTAGCCAAGTGCTTAGGAATACGCAGAAGTAATACGAATCTGTCATTCGTTGATTCATTCTGTGATGATTATTCCGCCTTCACACCACCACCGACTTGCTTTAATTCATGATTTTCGTTCTGATAGTGGGTAAAATGAAGCATTTCTAAACGAACTTCGTATAGAAATGATTTATCATAGAGCACGTCCGATAGTTATGGTGAAAGGTTTGAACCCAACAATCATTGAACAAATTGAAAGTATCTGCGCAGAGCGTGGAGTACGACTGACTCCGCAACGCCGACGCGTATTTGAACTCATTTGTTCTAATCGCCGCGCCTCAAGTGCGTATGAGCTATTGGAGCAACTAAAAGAGAGTGAGCCTCAGGCTAAGCCGCCCACTGTTTATCGAGCATTAGATTTTCTCCTAGAGCAAGGCTTCATCCACCGAGTGGAATCGACAAATAGCTTTATTACTTGTTGTTCTTTCAATACTCAGCAGCACTTTTTCCAATTACTAATTTGCGATAAATGTGGTGATGTCGTTGAACTCGAAGATGAGACGCTGATATCCTTGTTAGCCGAAAACGCCGAGAAGCATGGATTCAAACTGACCAACCAAGTTATTGAAACTCATGGTGAATGCCAGGCCTGTTCCTCCGAGACGAAAGAAAAAGTATAGAAGAACGTTATGCGCGCTGAATTTGTAAACCCGTTTTTAGCTTCTTTAATGAACGTGCTAAAAACTATGGCTTCTCTTGAGCTGAAGCCACAAAAACCGCGAATCAAAAAAGATGAGATCGCACGAGGTGACGTTTCTGGTCTGATTGGTATGGTAGGCCCACAAACTCGTGGTTCAATGTCGATCACCTTTGATGAAGCACTCGCCCTAGAAATCATGCAGAACATGCTTGGTGAACGTCCAAATGGGCTCAATGAAGAAGTGACCGATATGGTGGGTGAGATCACCAACATGGTTACTGGTGGTGCGAAACGCATTCTGGCGGAAAGTGGTTTTGACTTTGATATGGCAACACCGGTTGTGGTTTCGGGCCGAGGTCATACGATTCGCCACAAGTGTGAAGGCTCAATTATTATCATGCCTTTCTCTTCCCAATGGGGAAATGCCTTTATCGAAATTTGCTTCGAATAAAAGAGAAAAAATAGGTTGGCACTGGCCAACCTATTTTGTTTTTGCCTCAGGCAATAAAAAAGGTCAGCATTTGCTGACCTTTTCTTTATCTATTCAAACCAAACATTAAGCTTTGAACGCTTTAAATGCGTTGATTAGACCATTTGTTGAGCTGTCATGCGAGCTGATTTGAGACTCGTCTGCAAGCTCAGGTAGGATTTGGTTAGCCAGTTGTTTACCTAGCTCCACGCCCCATTGGTCAAAGCTGAAGATATTCCAGATAACACCTTGTACGAAAATTTTGTGTTCGTACATTGCGATCAAGTTACCTAACGTACGAGGCGTGATTTGCTTCACTAGGATAGAGTTTGTTGGACGGTTACCTTCAAACACTTTGAATGGCGCAATCGCTGCCACTTCTTCAGCGTTCTTACCTGCTTTCACCAACTCTTCTTTCACGGTTTCTTCACTCTTACCAAACGCTAGTGCTTCAGTTTGCGCAAAGAAGTTGGACATCAGTTTTTGGTGATGATCGCTAGCTGGGTTGTGGCTGATTGCAGGTGCAATGAAGTCACATGGGATCAGCTTAGTACCTTGGTGAATTAGCTGATAGAAAGCGTGCTGACCGTTGGTACCTGGTTCACCCCAAATGATTGGGCCTGTTTGGTAAGTCACAGCATTGCCTTCACGGTCAACGTATTTACCGTTTGATTCCATGTTGCCTTGCTGGAAGTACGCCGCGAAACGGTGCATGTACTGATCGTAAGGCAGAATAGCTTCTGATTCCGCACCGTGGAAGTTGTTGTACCAAATACCGATAAGCGCAAGGATCACTGGGATGTTGCTTTCTAGATCTGTTGATACAAAGTGCTTGTCCATCTCGTGAGCGCCATCAAGCAGCTCAACGAAGTTGTCGTAGCCTACCGCTAATGCGATTGATAGACCGATCGCAGACCATAGTGAGTAACGACCACCAACCCAGTCCCAGAATTCGAACATGTTCGCGGTATCAATACCGAATTCAGACACGGCTGTCGCGTTCGTTGAAAGCGCAGCAAAGTGCTTAGCCACGTGCGCTTGATCGCCCGCTGACTCTAAGAACCAATCACGAGCAGTGTGCGCGTTAGTCATGGTTTCTTGCGTTGTGAACGTCTTAGACGCGATCAAGAATAGCGTCGTTTCTGGGTTAACTTTCTTCAACGTTTCAACGATGTGAGTACCATCAACGTTAGATACGAAGTGAAGGTTTAGATGATTTTTGTATGGTGCTAGAGCTTCCGTCACCATGTAAGGACCAAGGTCAGAACCACCGATACCGATGTTCACGATATCTGTAATTGCTTTACCTGTGTAACCTTTCCACTCACCGCCGATAACGCGTTCAGTGAATGATTTCATTTTTTCTAGAACCGCGTTCACTGCTGGCATTACGTCTTCGCCGTCTACCATTACTGGTGTATTCGCGCGATTACGTAGTGCAGTGTGAAGAACAGCGCGACCTTCTGTTTGGTTGATCGCTTCGCCACTGAACATCGCTTCAATTGCAGATTTCAGCTCAGTCTCGTTCGCAAGAGCGAACAGGTGCTTCAGAGTTTCCTCATTGATGAGGTTCTTTGAGTAATCGACTAGGATGTCTGAGCCGAAACGTGCAGAGTATTTGTCGAAACGCGCTGCGTCTTGAGCAAATAACTCTTTAAGATCCATATCTTGTGCAGATTCGAAATGCGCAGTTAGCGCTTTCCAAGCTTGTGTTTGCGTTGGATTGATATTTTTCAACATGGTCTTTATCCCGATGTTACAGTAGGTTCCATTCCTTACAGTCTAGCGAAAACTGTGGAATCCCCGATTTAGCAAATAGAATATTAATTAGATGTTTGGGCGAATTGCCACAAAACAAGTCTTTGTAATTTTTTTTCAGGTGCCAATTATGACTGAGAGTATTTACACTCACATTGAGTTAGGTCACGTTCCCTGCCCTGAAATTGAACAATTCATTTACGATGACAAGAATCATATCATTTACTAATGACAGGCTCTAATTGGAATAGGATAGACTCCAATTTATAAATTTCCAAAGGAACACGTATGTGGGCACAAAAAACACTGCAATTAAAAGCGAGAAGCCGCGGTTTTCACCTGATAACTGATGAAATTGAACAACAATTACCACAAATAAACGAACTTTCAGTAGGTTTATTACACTTATTTATTCAGCACACCTCCGCCAGTTTGACCTTAAATGAGAATGCTGATCCAACCGTGCGTATGGACATGGAAGCGCACTTCAATAAGTTTGTGCCAGAGCGTGCTCCTTATTATCAGCACACCTATGAAGGTGACGACGACATGCCGGCACATATTAAAGCATCACTGCTGGGCAGTAGTGTGACGGTACCAATCCAAAATGGTCGATTAGCTTTAGGAACATGGCAAGGTATTTACTTGGGTGAGCATCGAGACTTTGGTGGCGGCCGCCGCGTTATTGCTACGATTAACGGTGAGTAGGTAAAACAAAGGCTAACCTTGGGTTAGCCTTTCGTTGTTTATTTTGAGTATTCCATCTCGACGCGAGGCGTTAGCTTAGTCACGAGTTCATACGCAATCGTACCAATGTGACCCGCCACTTCTTCTACTGGGAGCTCTTTCCCCCAAAGAATCGCTTCGTCGCTGACTTTATCCGTTGCGTCTGGTCCCAAATCGACCGTCAGCATATCCATGGAAACTCGACCTGCAATAGGTACTTTACGGCCATTAACCCACACCGGCGTACCGTTTGGAGCACTTCTTGGGTAACCGTCGCCATACCCTACAGCAATGACACCAACTTTTGTATCTCGCTCACTGGTCCAAATACCACCATAGCCAACACTTTCGCCCTTCTTCACTTCACGTACCGCAATAAGGTGGGATTTAAGTGTCATGACAGGCTGATACCCAAGATCTTGCGCCGTTTTGTCATCGAATGGCGACACACCATACATGATAATACCCGGACGAACCCAATCTAAATGGCTTTGAGGCCATGCCAATAACCCCGCAGATGCCGCCAGTGAACGTTCCCCTTGGCAACCAGAAGTCAACGATTTAAACAGCTCAATCTGTTGTGGGGTAATATCGCTATCCAGCTCATCTGCACAGCCAAAGTGGCTCATGTAACGCAACGGTTTCGCTACATTTGGACACTCCTTTAGCCGCGTTACAAACTCGTCATATTGTTCAGGACGAACCCCAAGGCGGTGCATGCCACTGTCAATCTTCAGCCACACGACAACCGGAGTTTCAAGGTCTGCTTGCTCCAAGGCGATAAGCTGCTCTTCACAGTGCACCACGGTTTGGATGTTGTTCGTCACAAGAACAGGTAAGTCACCAGGAGAGTAAAAACCTTCTAGCAATAGAATCGGCTTTACTACTCCACAAGCGCGCAGTTGCAATGCTTCTTCAATGCGAGCCACGCCAAACGCATCCGCATGGTTAGCATGTTTTGCGACATGACGTAATCCGTGACCATAACCATTGGCCTTGACGACAGCCATCACTTTACTTTGTGGCGCTTGAGCTTTTACGCGCTGTAAGTTGTGCTGCAACGCAGACAAATCAATGCACGCCTTGGCCGCTTTCATATAGCTCATGGAATTACTCATCATCAATATCGAATGCAGGACCCGCGTAGTTGTCGAAACGCGAATGTTGACCTTGGAAAGTGAGGCGAACAGAGCCGATAGGACCGTTACGCTGTTTACCAATAATGATTTCGGCCGTACCTTTGTACGGACTATCTGGGTGATAAACCTCATCACGGTAGATGAACATGATCAAGTCGGCATCCTGCTCGATGGAACCGGATTCACGCAAGTCCGAGTTTACTGGTCGTTTATCCGCACGTTGCTCTAGGGAACGGTTTAGCTGCGACAGTGCCACAACAGGCACATTTAGCTCTTTTGCCAGCGCCTTAAGAGAGCGAGAGATCTCAGCAATCTCAAGAGTACGGTTATCGGTTAACGAAGGCACGCGCATCAACTGAAGGTAGTCGACCATGATCATAGATAGACCGCCATGTTCACGAGCGATACGGCGAGCGCGCGAACGCACTTCGGTCGGAGTTAGACCAGAGCTATCATCAATGTACATATTTTTCTTCTGCATCAGGATACCCATAGTAGAAGAAATACGCGCCCAATCTTCGTCATCTAGCTGACCCGTACGGATCTTGGTTTGGTCAACACGAGACAAAGAGGCCAACATACGCATCATCAACTGTTCAGCTGGCATCTCTAACGAGAAAATAAGTACGGGCTTTTCTTGTTGCATGGCCGCATTTTCACACAAGTTCATTGCAAAGGTCGTTTTACCCATCGATGGACGCGCTGCGACAATCACCAAATCAGAGCCTTGCAAACCTGCGGTTTTCTTATTGAGATCGGTGAAACCGGTATCGACCCCGGTAACACCATCTTGTGGCGTTTTATACAACAACTCGATACGTTCTAACGTCTTTTCGAGGATGTTGTCGACGTTTTGTGGTCCTTCGTTTTCACTAGTTCGAGACTCGGCGATAGCAAAAACTTTACTCTCCGCCATGTCTATTAAATCTTCAGAACTGCGACCTTGAGGGTCATAGCCCGCGTCCGCAATTTCATTCGCGACACCAATAAGGCCACGAACAATCGCACGCTCAGCGACAATATCAGCATACGCATTGATGTTAGCTGCACTTGGCGTATTCTTCGCCAAGTCAGCAAGGTAAGCAAAACCGCCTACATCTTCTAACAACTCGTGACGCTCTAGATATTCCGATAAAGTAATAAGATCGAGAGGTTTACCCGCTTCAAGAATGGTTTTTACACCTTCAAAAATCAGGCGGTGTGGACGACTATAGAAATCACTGCTCACAACACGTTCGGCAACGGTGTCCCAACGTTCATTATCCAGTAAAAGACCACCAATTACTGATTGCTCGGCTTCTAGTGAGTGAGGTGGCACTTTGATTGCGTCGACCTGACTGTCTGAAGGTTTGCGATTTCTGTTTTCCGCCATGACTTTGCTCGATAACTACTATTGACCCACGATTATAACCTTAACCTAGCTGAGATGCTTCCCCGAAGCGACAATTACTTGTTAAGAAATCATCATGTGAACCATCCGGGTAATAGCCTGGTTCTTCCGCCTAGCTCTAATAAAAATTAACCTACCATTGACCCAACCAAATATCTGTATCAGTATCATGCCCCTCCTTTTTGATTACGTTCGAGGTTGATGTGTCCCGATACTGGTTACTTAGCTTTAGCCTACTGTGCGCTAGTGCATCGTATGCTGACGAATCAGTACAGCCAGAGCAAAATATTGATTTACCCGACCCACTAAAAACCGAGGTGGAGTTCGGCTATCAAGCTCACACAGGTAACACGGACTCTCGTTCCCTGAATGCTCGTTTGAGTGCTGAATATACGTCAGGTCGACACCGTTCTAATGGTGAATGGAAGTACTACAACTTGTACAAAGACGGTGAAGAAGACAAACGCTCATCCACCTATTCCCTGCAGAGTGACTACAAGTTAGGCCCTAAGACGTATTTGTATGGCAGCTTTAAAGGAGTGGATTCTCGCTACAGTGCTTATTTTAAAGACTATACGTTGTCAGGTGGTTTGGGTTACCAGTTCTCCTACACTGAGAACTTCATTTTAGAGGTAGAAGTAGGCCCTGGTTTTCGCTATCAAGAGCCAAACTTAGACGAAATAGATGATGACGATATTGTCTTTCCCGATATCGTTAGAGAAGGCATTTTTCGAGGAAATGTCAACACAACTTGGCATGCGTTGGATAATTTAAGTTTCGCAGCTGATATTACGTTGGTAACAGGTAGAAGTAACACACGTACTGATAGTGAACTCAGTGTAACCAATGATATTACTGAAGATATCGCACTGAAACTAGCGCACTCTCGTCAGTATCACGATAAAGTGCCTGAAGGCTTAAGCAAAGCAGACAGCGTATTTTCCGTTAATTTACTTTTCGCTTTTTAACCCTTTTTCTCTCAGTTTTAGAAATAAAAAAAGCACCTCCGAGGAGGTGCTTTTTAGTATTTCGTCTTGATACTGAATTACTCAGCAGCAACAACTTGTAGGTTAACTGTCGCGAAAACTTCAGAGTGAAGTTGAACGCTGATCTCGAACTCACCAGTGTTACGTAGAGCACCTTCAGGAAGGCGAACTTCGCTCTTAGCAACTTCAACGCCTGCAGCTGTGATAGCGTCAGCGATGTCACGAGTACCGATAGAACCGAATAGTTTGCCTTCGTCACCAGCTTTAGAAGCGATAACTACCGCTTCTAGAGCGTTAACTTTCTCTGCGCGAGCTTCTGCAGCAGCTAGTTGCTCAGCAACTTTAGCTTCTAGTTCAGCACGACGAGCTTCAAACATTTCAACGTTAGCTTTAGTTGCCATAACTGCTTTACCTTGTGGGATAAGGAAGTTACGAGCGTAGCCAGATTTAACGTTTGCAGTATCGCCAAGACCACCTAGGTTACCAATTTTATCAAGTAGAATAACTTGCATTGCTTAATCCTCTTTCTTAATAAAATGAACCGATTACTGATGCTTGTCAGTGTACGGTAGTAGAGCTAGGTAGCGTGAACGCTTGATAGCACGTGCTAGTTGACGCTGGTACTTAGCGCTTGTACCAGTGATACGGCTAGGTACGATTTTACCAGCTTCAGTGATGTAGTTTTTAAGAGTTGCTACGTCTTTGTAATCAATCTCTTGTACGCCTTCTGCAGTGAAACGGCAGAATTTACGACGACGGAAGAAACGAGCCATGGGCTATCTCCTGATCTTAAATTTGAGTAATGTTGTCGGCGTGTAACACTAATTTTCCCACGCCATTTCGGCCGGTTTGATAAGTGACAAAACCACTTACCTTAATGTTACTGCCTTGAACTAAATTCTGAGTTAGTGCTTGTGACCCAAGCCCGCTGACGACTACCGGCATACGACAATAAACTTGTCGAGGTAAGTCAGCTTCGATAATAGTAGAGCGATGCTCCAGCCAAAACCGACAGTGTTCAATGCCACCAGGGCTTTTACTACGAATGGGCGGTTTGGCAATGGTGCCGCTCAGCTCCATTCGATTGGCCATAAGAAAACTTACTCAGCAGCTTCTGACTTAGCTTCAGGCTTAGCTTCAGAACGCTCTTCACGACGTGGAGCACGCTCTTCTTTTTGCTTAAGCATGATAGATTGCTCAGTGATCGCTGCTTTAGTACGCATGATCATGTTACGTAGAACTGCATCGTTGAAACGGAAAGCAGTTTCTAGCTCATCAATTACAGCTTGGTCAGCTTCAACGTTCATAAGAACGTAGTGAGCTTTGTGAAGCTTGTTGATTGGGTAAGCCAGTTGACGACGGCCCCAGTCTTCTAGACGGTGGATTTTACCGCCAGCTTCAGTGATTGAACCAGTGTAACGCTCGATCATGCCAGCAACTTGCTCGCTTTGATCTGGGTGCACCATGAATACGATTTCGTAATGACGCATTGGTTGCTCCTTACGGATTATTCAGCTTCCACAAATGGCTCAGTCGTCCAGAGGAAGCAAGGAACTAAAGATAATTGACTGAGTTTAAGGAGCACGAATAGTACAGAAAGGGCGTAAAATAGGCAAGTGATTATTTGCTCAGCGCAGTGGATATTTAATTTCTTCTAATACTAGAAAACACAAAGGCTGCCAACAAGCTGGCAGCCTTTAAAATCAGCGTGTTATTGCGCTGGCTTATCGGTGCTTATTTAACTTCAGCCAGTTCAGCGCGCATTTGATCGATCACTTGTTTGTAATCTGGCTCACCGAAAATCGCCGAGCCTGCAACAAACATGTCTGCGCCCGCTTCTGCAATTTCACGAATGTTGTCAACCTTCACACCGCCATCGATTTCTAAGCGGATATCACGACCAGACTCGTCAATCATCTTACGAACGGCACGCAGTTTATCTAGTGTATGAGGAATGAATGATTGACCACCAAAACCAGGGTTTACCGACATCAGTAGAATCATGTCGACTTTATCCATAATAAATTCAAGACTTGCAAGTGGCGTTGCTGGGTTTAGTACCACACCAGCCTGACAGCCGTGCTCTTTAATTAACTGCAGTGTACGGTCTACATGATCAGAAGCTTCTACATGGAACGTAATCATCGACGCACCCGCTTTTGCGAAATCAGGAATAATACGGTCAACGGGTTTCACCATTAGGTGAACATCGATTGGCGCTGTGATGCCATAATCGCGTAGTGCTTTACACACAGGCGCACCAAAAGTCAGGTTTGGTACATAGTGGTTATCCATAACGTCGAAATGCACCACATCCGCACCCGCTGCGAGTACTTTTTCTACATCTTCACCGAGACGAGCAAAATCTGCCGATAAAATGGATGGAGCAATAAGAAAATCTTTCATACCTGACCTCAGTAGTAATGAGCAAACAATCTGCGCGCAATTCTACCGAAGCCAGTGGGGAGATCCACTATTTAGATATAATAGTGTGAGAATTAAGAGCTTGATTTATCCATGTCTGGCGCATGAAAAAGCGCAAGTAGCTCATCAACTTTATTACGACCGTTACCATTACGGCTAATGGTACGCTTTACTTTAACCACATTAAGATCCGCACCGTGATACAACCGACGTGTCAAGGTAGTGTCGTGGTTAGAAATCAACACAGGAATGCCACGTTCAGTCGCTGTTCTTTCAGCAATGTCGGCTAATGCAGCTTGGTCGTCCAACGTGAAACCATTACCTGCGTATGAGGTGAAATTTGCCGTATTTGAAAGCGGCGCATAAGGTGGATCGCAATACACGACGCTCCCTTTGCGCGCACGACGAAATGTTTCAGGATAACCTTCACAAACAAACGTAGCTTTTTTGGCTTTTTCTGCAAAAAACTCCAATTCCGCCTCAGGGAAATACGGCTTTTTGTAAGAGCCAAACGGTACATTGAAGCCACCTTTTTTGTTGTAACGGCATAGGCCATTAAAACCAAAGCGGTTCATATACAAAAACGCTAAAGAGCGGTACATCACGTCATCGGTTTTATTAAACTCAGCGCGAATGTGTAGGTAGGCTTCTTTGCGGTTGTTCTCAGCGACAAACCAACGCTTCGCTTCAGAGATATACTCTTCAGGGCGTTCTTTCAGCAGGTTGTACAGATTGATCAAATCTGGATTGATATCTGCAAGTAGATAATGGTCATAATCGGTATTCAGAAACACTGAGCCCGCACCAACAAAAGGTTCAACTAGCTTTCGAGCCGGCGGCAAATGACGTTGGATGTCTTCAACCAGTCCGTATTTTCCTCCTGCCCATTTAAGAAAGGCTCGTTGCTTTTTCATCTACTGCTCTATCTATCGACCAAAAATTAAGGCTGCGGAATGTAACATATTTTTCAGGGAAGCTCAGGTTTATTTCACTCGTTCAATTTCACGGTGAACCTGACGGAGTGATTTTGCCCAAGGACTCACCGACTTAACCGAATCTGGCAAGCTTGCGACGGCATCACGAGCCATTTGAATTGTCGGATAATCTTGATATGTGATGATATACCACTCGGTGTCATTACGAACGGTAGGATAAATTCGCACTTGATTATTCAGTTGATGCTCATTGAGAAAGGATTGTACATCTTCCATTGAGGTCATAGCCGCGAGTTGTAAAGTATAAGCTCTTGGCGATAGCGCTTTTAGTTCTTCACGAGCAAATGAAAATTTCACAACAGGTTGGTTTGCCTCACCCTCTTCTGACTGAGCAGGTGCTTGCGTCATATCTTGATTCGGTTTTACGACTTTAATCAAAGGGGAGCTAGTTTCATCGGCGGTTTCTGTCTTCTCAGTACCTACGACATCATCAATCGCTTTTGTGTCTGCTGAATCAGCTTTACCTTCAAGCAATGCATCGACCACATTCGACTCAATCACCACTCTTTGTTGATTGTCATCACTGCCTACGCTCGCTACTTCTTCTGTCACTGCTGGCGGTAATGAATCAGAATCATCAACCGCACCAGACTTATCAAGACTGCTAGAGCCATCGGTTACAGGAATCAGTGAAGACTGCGCTGCACTGATTCCTGACTCTTCAAAAGTTGGAATAGCCGTTTGCTCTAAACTGCCAGCAATTTGCTGCGCTTTATCATCAGGACTTGGTTGACTAAGCATCCACCAATAGCCACCAGCAGCAAGCAACAGTAATACTAATACCACCAACGCAATATTCAGGGGTGAACCGACAATCGAGCGGATAATGATCCTTTTTTCCACTTTCATCTCTCCTAACGCCATGATGTCACCCGGTACTGGGTCGACTTTTTTAAATGCATCTCGAACCCGTTTCTCAGACTCATCATCGACGTAGCGCGCAACAAGTGACTCAAAGAAACGACGAGCTTCCACTTCGGACAACATATCAATATCAAGCTCAACAGGCTTTATCTCTTGTCCATAACTGAGACGTGCTAGCAAACCTTCTAAACGTCCAGACTGTGTAAACAGTAGGATATTGATGGTCCAATTTGGCTTATGGTGCGCCTCTAAGACCAGCATCCAAAGCTCAGAGATAAGTGTCTCACTCAATAAATGCGCATCATCTACAACAATTGCAATGTCACACGGCTCATCACCTAAAAGCCTTTCAAGGCTATCAAGTAAAGGCTCTTGCTGATTAAACAATGCGTCTGAAACCAGTTGACTCAAAATAAGGACGCGATGCTGCACATCGTCTTGATTAGAATGACAAAGTAACAAACATTGATTCTTGTTACTGGCACCCACTTCAAGGTATCGCTGCGCTAGCCAAGATTTCCCGTACCCATCATGACCATTAATCGCAATGAGATTGGAACCAAAGTTAGTCAGTAGACCTAATCTATCAAGCAACTCGATTTGAGAATCTAATTCCAGTACGTGAGCAACACTCATCTAATAACCTTAATACACTACAAGAATGACGCCCAAAGGCGCCATTACAAGGTTAAATATCGCGACCGAAGTCTATCGCCTGTTTGAGTACGTCTTGCGTCGTATCAGCAATTACCTCGGCAGTGCCAATGCCTGTAGGCAAAACCAATCGTAATTGACCAGAGAGGACTTTCTTATCTCGCATCATGTGCTTGATGAAGTCATCGAAATTCATACTGTCTGGAGTATGCACAGGCAGTTTTGCACGACGCAAAATCGCAACAATACGCTCAAATTGCTCTTCCGAGATCAGACCGCGTAGATGCGACGTTTTGGCCGCCATAACAGTGCCGGAAGATACCGCTTCACCATGCAGCCAATTGCCATAGCCAAGTTCCGCTTCAATCGCATGACCAAAGGTGTGACCTAAGTTAAGCAAAGCACGGATGCCCGATTCTTTCTCATCCTGAGCCACCACTTCCGCTTTTATTTCACAGCAACGTGCGATCGCATAAGTTAGTGCTTCTTCATCCAACGCATACAAGCGCTCAAGATTATCTTCTAACCATACAAAAAAATCTGCATCGTAAATAATGCCGTACTTAATGACTTCGGCGATACCCGCAGCGAACTCACGTTCAGGCAACGTCGACAGGCAGTTCGTATCAATGATCACGGCTTTAGGTTGGTAAAACGCACCTATCATGTTCTTACCCAACGGATGGTTAACCGCGGTTTTTCCACCAACCGAAGAGTCCACTTGGGATAGTAATGTGGTCGGTATTTGAATAAAGTCGACCCCACGCTGGTAACAGGCAGACGCAAAACCCACAAGGTCGCCAATAACACCACCACCTAACGCGATGATCACAACATCACGAGCATAACTCCCTTCCAGTAAGAAGTTCATTACTTGATTAAATACATCCAAGTTTTTGTACTGTTCACCATCAGGCAATTCTAACAAGGATGCACTACAACCGAGCTGCTCGAGTTGCTTTAAAATTTTGTCTGCATACAAAGGCGCCACTGTGACATTACTGATCACAACAACTTTTTGTTTTGCATTTTTGTTTGAGAGAACTTGAGAGAGGTACGCCGGGTCCTCAAATAACCCGGCGCCAATAGAGATTGGGTAGCTACGCTCAGCTAGGTTGACCGTAATCCGTTCCATCGGTTTGCTCCAATTAAAAAAAAGATAAAGACTTATCTCTCTTCTAGCATTTTTACGATCTGGTTGGCTACCACTTTTGCACTTTGATCGTCAGTGCGAACAGTGTAATCCGCTACTTCTTCATATAAAGGATTACGTTCTTCAGCTAATTGCTCCAGTACTTCGCGAGGGTTATCCGTTTGAAGTAAAGGACGCTTCTTGTCGCGGTTTGTACGCGCAAGTTGCTTTTCAATCGTCGTTTCTAAGTAAACAACAACACCACGTGCCGAAAGACGATTGCGGTTTTCTTTGCTCTTAACAGAGCCACCGCCAGTCGCAAGCACGATGCCTTGCTCTTGTGTTAGGTCTTCAAGTACCGCTTCTTCACGCTTGCGGAAGCCTTCTTCACCTTCTACATCAAAAACCCAAGAGATGTCTGCACCAGTGCGTTCTTCGATCACTGTATCGGAGTCAACAAACTCCATATGCAGTTGCTGTGCTAGATGTCTACCAATTGTACTTTTGCCGGCGCCCATTGGGCCAACAAGGAAAATATTACGTTTCTCAGCCATGTTTAGCAGTAATTTACAACATTGATTCAATAAGATCGCCACAAGAAAACACAGCTAAACTGCTGTTCTACAAGGCTTGTGGCACCAGTTCCTCACAGATAATTCGTGATAAGACCCGAAATTATCCAAGCATGGTGCCACTATTGCAACTTTATTTTTGATTTAATCAGTTTTTCCCGAGACAGAACTACTGAATCACCACCTTAGGCGTGACGAAAATTAACAGCTCACTTTTGCCAACATTCTCATAACTTCGACGAAAAAGAGCACCTAATAGCGGCAGGTCGCCCAACAAAGGCACTTTGTCCACCGAGTTAGTAATGCTGTGCTGAAAAATACCACCAAGAACGACCGTTTCACCGTTATTCACTAACACTTGCGTCCCGATACGTTGAGTATCAATCGCAACAGCTTCACCAGTGCCTGTCTTCACGACTTGTCCTGGTCTATCTTGCGTGACACTTAAATCCAATACTAAGCGGTTATCCGGTGTGATTTGCGGGGTTACCTTCAAACTTAATACCGCCTTTTTGAACGTCACCGTCGTTGCACCACTTGATGATGACTCTAGGTAAGGAATCTCTGTACCTTGTTCGATATAGGCAGGTTTCTTATTGGTAGTGATCAAACGTGGGCTCGAGATAATCTCAGCTTTAGACTCTTGTTGCAGCGCAGAAAGCTCAAGATCCAACAAGGTGTCTGAACCTAACTTTGCGACCTGAAAAGCAATGCTGGTCGCATTCGGGCTGGTTGCAGCTAAGTTTACATTTAGGAAGTCATCGATCCCTACTCCATCACCGTCACCACCGTCATCACCCCCTTCTCCATTATAGAGACCGATCGTGGCGAGGTTGTTCTCAATAGAACCACCCACTGTATTACTGCCATTAATAGACGTAAAACCCCAACGAATCCCTAACTCGTCCATGTTACCTTCATTGATGGTCACAATACGCGCCTCAATTTGAACCTGTTTAACTGGAATATCCAAAGACTCAATAATTTCTCGAATCACCTCGATGTTTTCAGGTAACTCTCTAATCAATAACGAGTTAGTTCGCTCATCAATGGTCATACTGCCGCGCTCTGACAGCATGCTGATATTTCCTTCACCATTGATCATCTCCGCAATGTCTGATGCTTTAGCAAAATTAACTTTGATGATTTCAGATGAAAGCTCTCCCATTTCTTCCGTCAATTTTTGTTTTTCTAACTGCTGCTTCTCACGCAAGTCCAGCTCATCAGTCGGAGCAACTAAAATCACGTTGCCATCAACACGCTTATCTAACCCCTTAACTTGCAAAATAATATCCAGCACTTGCTGCCAAGGGACACCATCAAGACGAAGCGTGAGGTTGCCTTCTACAGAGTCGGAGACAACCAAATTGAATTGGTTGTAATCAGCAATAAGCTGCAAGACGTTTCGCACAGGAATATCTTGGAAGTTAATCGAAATAAGCTTACCTTCTCTTTCTAAAATGCTTTTATCTGGGGCTTTCTCATTGGGTTTGATCTTCGCTACTTTGATTTCCAAAAAACGCCCCGTTAAACGGTAATCATGCATGTATTCTTCATTGATGTGCGCAACCAAGCGCGTCGTCGAGGTGTCGCGAAACACTTCTACGCTCTCAACCACAGTCGAAAAGTCTTTCACGTCTAGGAGATACAATTGCTCGTCTTTTACTGAAGTGTTAAGCAAATCGATACTTAACCCTTCCTGTACACGCTTGATATCTACAATCGCGGCCGGTGACGCCAATTCGACGACAATCACGGCGTCTTTATCTTTATTAGTTCGAAAGTCGATACTTTTTAGGGCATTGGACGAAACTTCTTCAGCTGCCGCTAAAGGGGCTAAAAATACAAACAACCATAAGGAGAAGAGCCCAGTAAGTATCCTTGGTGTACGTGTTAATCCTTGTCTCATTTTCATTACTCAATATCAAAAATAAATGGGGCTATCTCAAAGCCAACTTAACTTTACGTTTTTGCCAACATCCTAAGCCGTCGGGCAACGTTTCATTAATCAACAAATAGGAGTGGCTGACATGGGCCACTTTGCCATTATTGCGTCCGAGGTATTGACCCGGCTTAACTTTATAG
>NZ_WXWS01000394.1:0-18459 GCF_009904715.1 Vibrio sp. V42_P2S4T144
CAACTCGCTTAGGTGCTGTTTATCAACAAGATGATTACACGGGAATCTCCAGAAACGACGATCGGTACACTCTATCTTTTGGTATCGATTATCAGATCAAACGTTGGATACAGCTGCAAGCCGATTGGCAATACCAAGATAAAAACTCTAGCCGATCGGATTATAGCTTCGAACAAAATATTTGGACTTTAAGCGCACAGTTTTCTCTGTAAAAAGGATTATTAATGAAGGCATTCATCAAATTCATGAGTGTAGCGTTGTTGCTATTTAGCACTTTGGTCAACGCTGACTCAAACGAGGAAGATTACTTACTCGATACTGGCGATACCATTTCCGTGCAGGTCTATGGTGAAGAAGATCTTACGATTAAAAATATTCTAATAACGTCAGATGGCTACTTTGATTACCCCTACCTTGGCCGAATTAAAGCAATCAAAAAAACACCAAAACAACTCAAGTACGAAATAGAAACGGGCTTAAAAGGCGATTATCTCATCAATCCAAAAGTGATGGTCACCATCAATAATTTTCGTCTGTTTTACGTTAATGGCGAAGTCCGGAAACCAGGTGGATTTGAGTACCGTCCAGGGTTAACCATAGAGAAGGCCATCGCTCTAGCAGGCGGCTTGACCGACAGAGCCTCACGCAAAGGCATTAACCTCACCAAGCATAAAACAGGTCAAACGATGGAAGGGGTCAGTATGCACCGCAACGTTGAACCTGGTGACATTGTATTTATTGACCAGAGCTTCTTTTAAGTGACAGGGAATCAAATGAACGGGACTCATCCAAATAATCTCCAGATGAACAAAGTAGAACTGATTCGTTTTGGCCATCACTTCAAAGCGATTAAAAAGAATTGGCTAAGCATCGCAGCATTCACGCTTCTGTTCTCATTAACTTGTACTTGGTATATCTACTCCAAAGCATCGATATACCAAGCTACAGCTACGCTACTCATCCAAGAGGAGCAAAAAAGCGCCCTTTCAATCGAGGAAGTATATGGCGTCGACACGACAAAAAAAGAGTACTTTCAAACGCAAATCGCCATTTTAAAATCGAATCATATTGCAGATAAGGTCATTAGAGAGCTGAACCTCACCCAATTACCTGAGTTCACAAGCTCAGGGGGGTTAAATAAAAAAATCGACCAAATAAAGTCGATTCCTTTTGTTCAAGACCTACTGAATGTGGCACCAAGCCCAAAAGAAACCGCCCAGTTTTCAGAGTCGTATTATCAGGCACTTCAAGCTTTCAGAAGTAAACTCGATATTGAGCCAGTACGTAACACCCAATTAGTCAGAATTCGCTTTCGTTCTACCGATCCTAAGCTTGCGACGACAATCGCCAACGCGGTCGGCCAAGCCTACATTGACGCAAATTTTGAAGCCAAATTGGTCGTTACACAAAATGCGGCTACTTGGTTGACAAATAACTCTCAAAAATTGGAGGAGCGATTACGTAACTCGGAGCAAGCGCTGCAAGAATTCTTGTTAAAAGAAGGGTTGATCGATATAAATGGTATTGATGAAATTTACGCAAATGAGCTAGAAGAACTCACTCGCAAGCTGAATATCGCTATTAATAAGCGTATTGAAGCGCAGACGTTAATCCAACTGTTACGACGTAAATCTTCGCAAAGTTTAGACAGCTTGTTGTCAATTGATGAATTCGCTAATCAAGCGCAAATCCGCGATCTAAAATTGTCGGAAGCACAGGCAGCCAAAAATCTCTCTGAACTGGCACAGCGCTACGGACCTAAGCATGATCGAATGATTCAGGCGAAAGCACAGCTTGCTGAAATTCAATCAAGAACCCAGCAACTCATCCGTGACATTTCCTTCAGTAAGCAACAAGACCTTCTTGCTGCAAAAGCGCAAGAGGACATGCTTCGAGCAGAACTCGATAACAAAAAGTCAGACTTCCAATCGTTAGGGTCACAAAAAGCGCGTTACGAACAGTTAAAACGCGAGGTTGAATCCAATAAGGCACTCTATGAAGCGTTCTTAAATCGTGAGAAAGAGACCAACGCCACCAGCGACTACAAGAATGTCACGGCTCGCTTTACTGATAAAGCCATCATTCCTCTATTCCCGGTGGCACCACAACGAATCAAACTGGTACTGATTGCCACCTTTTTTGGCTTTGCCATTGCTTGCGCTCTAGTCATCATCTTAGAAACGATGCGAGAAGTTATCCGAAGCACAGCCGATGTGCAGGAAAAACTTGGTGTTACGTGTTTAGGTGTGATTCCTATGGTCAAAAAACGCAATTTGCGTAAAAACGGCGTCAGTTATACCGCGTATTTAGATGATGAAGAAAAGCTATTTAGTGAAGCTTGCCGCTCCGTCAGAACCTCGCTTCTGCTCAGATTAACCAACACGAAGCAAAAGATATTGCCCTTTACCTCTGCTATTCCAGAAGAAGGAAAAACATCGACCAGTATCAATATGGCGGTGTCGTTTTCAAAAATGGAAAAGGTGTTGATCATCGACTGCGATTTACGTCGACCTTCCATCGCAAAGCGATTCGGTATTGCTGAATCAAGCCCTGGCTTAACGCATATCCTGACGATGGATACGCCAATCAAAGATTGTATTACACATATAAAAGAAGCCAACTTAGATGTATTACCGGCCGGCCTAATTCCGCCAAACCCACAGGAATTACTGGCTTCTGATCGCTTTAAAAAGTTGCTCGAACATTTTCAAAATAAGTATGACCGGATCATTATCGATACACCGCCCCTACTGTCAGTGAGTGACGCACTTATTCTTGGTCAGTATGCCAATGGTCTGATTACCGTCATTCGCTCAGAATCAACAAAATCATCACTGGTTAACCTTGCGTTATCTAAACAAATACAACACTCAGTTCCATCTCTTGGCGTCTTAATCACACAAGCCAAGGCCAAGGAAGGAGAGACGCTTTATGTCCAGAAATACGCCTACTAACGTAAACCTATCTTGGTACCAAACCTTGAAAAGCCAAGAACAACCGGTATTGATCTATCAAATGGGCAAAGTAGGTTCGAGTGCATTAGAGCATTCCATTCCTAACTCGATTCACTTGCACGACCTTATGACTGTCGATGCGCAAAAACAAATATCCCCTGTTAGAGCGCAATTGCATAAGCCTCAGATCAATGCGTTAAAGCGACGACTAAAGCGCATAACAATGAGCCAAATGTTAAAGCGCAAGAAAAAAGTTCGAATCATCTCGCTGGTGCGTGAACCGATCGGACGAAATGTCTCAATGTTCTTTCAAGCACTTCCTTTTTGGATGGCGGACAAATATCTAAAGGATGACAGCGCAATACGTACCGAACGACCGCAATTACTCCAAGAAGCATTTGATAAGCACATGAATCATCAATATGCGCTGCAGTGGTTTGACAACGAGATCAAACAACTAACAGGGATTGATGTGTTTAACGAGTCTTTTAATCACGAAGTAGGCTATCAAACATACCATAACAATAACTTCTCACTGTTGGTCATTCGAAGTGACAAGCTAACGCAGGCTAACTCCGCAGTTGAAGACTTTTTAGGTTACCCCGTGGATGTTGTTTATGAAAATCAATCAGACAACAAATGGTACTCGCCACTAATGAAAGAATTCAAAACGCAATTTCAACCTACACCCGAGTACGTTGAAGAAATGCTGAATTCTAAATTGACGAAGCACTTTTTCTCAAATGCAGAAATCACCGACCTTAAACAGCAATATCTGACCAATTAATCATGAAAACCAAGATTCTACATATTATCAATGATCTTTCTCAGAACGGCGGTGCTCAGAAGTTCTTAGTCGACCTTGTTTTAGAACATAAGCCTGAATACGAAATCAAAATTTTGGTCTTGTGTGATGAAAATGATTACTTACCAATGCTATCCGCCCAAGGCATAGAGTGTTTTAACTGGCGCACATTGCCATTGAGTGAGAAATTCTCTTTGCTGCGTTGGCCGGATGTCGTTCACGGGCACCTCTACCCTTCCATTTACCTAGCGCTATTGGCGGTAGGTAAAAAACGAATCCAGACTGAGCACTGTTCTTATAACCGTCGACGTGACTATCCGCTGTTTAAGTTCATGGAATACGTCTTATATTGGGGCCACGACTTGACAGTCAGTATTAGTGAAAAAGTACAAGATGAACTGGTGAAGTTCATGCCTCGCTATCAACATAAATATCACGTGGTGCACAATGGCGTTGATTTAAAAAGGTTTTCTATGACGCCAAGATTCGCCAGCCACCTAATCGACAAACCAGTTATCAAGATTGGAATGGTGGGCCGACTTCACCAACATAAAGACCATGAAACGCTTATCCAAGCACTTATCCATTTACCAAGACGATACGAACTCCACCTTGCGGGAGATGGAGAAAAAAAATCGTCACTGCAAGCATTGGCAACAAAAATCAACGTCGCGCAACGTGTTCACTTTCATGGCGTAGTTTCAGACGTTCCAGCCTTTTTGAACGACATGGATATTTACGTGCAATCGTCGCACGTCGAAGGCTTTGGTTTGGCGGCGGTTGAGGCGATGGCAGCAGGCTTACCCGTACTATCGTCGGACGTACCTGGTTTGGATGACGTCACCGGACGTGCCGAATATTTATTTCAAGTTGGTAACGCCACTGAACTGAGCCAAAAAGTGCTCCAGCTATGTGAAAGTGTTGAGCGGTACGACGCTGCAAGTCAATACTCAGTCAATAGGGCCTCTCTCTACACCATCGATAAATTTCGTGAAGGTTACTATGGAATCTACCAGCAGCTTTGCGCCAACAAATAGTTCCGCGCCATCGAGCCATCGCGCCTCATTGCTTGCAGCATGCCTATTAGCATTGTTCTTTATTCCAATGAAGTTTCGTGCTGGAGGAATAGCGCTAGCCCCATCTGACATCGCAAGCCTTTTGTCTATTGGTTTTACTGCATTAGTGGTATTGGAAGGAAAAGCTGAAAAACTCATGCATCCCTGTATGGGGTTCCTCGTATTGTTCACTGGGTATGTGTTCATAAATGGTCTGCTAAATCGCGTCCCTTTAATGCCGCTAGTTATAGAAACTGTGCAATGGTTAGCGATTTTGTGCCTACTGAGCCTAATGTACGCCTATGGCGTGTTTGATGACGAACGGGTAATGGTATATTTCACGTATCTGTTGTTTTTCATCTGTACGCTCGTTGCCTTATGGCACTTTGCTCAGGGCTATCAAAGCGGGTTTAAGTTACTCGGGGTAAGTAAATACGGGTTCGGTGTACTGTGCTCACTACTGTACCTTTATCGAGATAAAATTCGCGCTTTCCACCTTTTGACGCTCGTAGCTTTAGTATTACTGGTGTTGTCACAAGAAAGAAAAGCGCTACTTGGTTTTTGTCTGCTTTTCTTCTTTGACCAACTGCTCGTAAAAAACTTAATGAAAAAATCGCTCAGCGAAACGTACACGTGGGCGATTTTATTAGCCTTGAGCTTCATTGTGTTTACTGCCGTCACAACCACACTCTACGTTGGGTTTGAAACTCTAGCAGACACATTGGAAATAACCCAAGAAGACGTCTTATTTGCCAACCAAAGTGAAGCCCGCTGGGTATCGAATCTTCATAGAAAACTTTTACTTGCCAATGGGCTAGATATTTTACTTCAACACCCAGTGTTAGGTGTCGGCGCGAAAATGTTACCCAACTTTATGATCAATTACTTTAACTATGATGAGCTGGCGATCTACACCCACAACTTTGTGTTAGATACCGCAATTGAATACGGATTGCTTGGTATTGGTCTGCTGTTTGGTGGTTATTTTCTTTTTATTCGCTTTTGCTTCCGTAGTCTTAATGAAAACAGAAAAAGCCTATTACTTGCGATATACGCCCTCATCATGGTGTTTTTCGTTGCGGTAAACACCACCATAATTTTAATACTCTTGTTACCCGTCATGATCAGCATGAGCAACGACTCAAGGGCCATTGCTCATACTTTTCCGGTAAACCATCTCCACGAATATGAATAATCAAGGATAGGATAGGATAGATGAAGTATTCAATCTCTCGACAATTTGAAAAGAACCGAGAACTCCAAGCTGATAATTTTGTTTTAGTTTACCAAATGGGCAAAGTTGGCTCCTCATCAATTGAGCACACGCTAGGGGAGAAAAATATCCCGAGCTATCACATCCACACCTTTGATGATCACGAAGAATTTCACATGTATCACAATAAAAAAGACGTGAGTAAATTCTTCGACTTCCGAAACCGCGCACTCTATCGCTTAGTGCTCAAGCAGCGAAAACGTATCTTACAAAAACGCGAGCAGATTAAAATCGTTACTCTGGTCCGCGATCCAATCGCAACTGTCTTTTCTCGCTTCTTTCAAGATCTCCATTTGCAATTTATCGAAGGCAAAAAGAACGATGCAATTCACCGAGATATGGAAGTCACGTATCAGCACCTCGAGCATTGTTTTGATAACTATATCAATCTCAACTATTTTGCGGACTGGTTCGACAACGAGTTAAAGCGTAATTTCAATATCGATGTGATGCGCCAAGAGCTGGACAACACTCAACCTTTCTTCACATTCCAGAACGATCAGGCCAACGTCATGCTAATCAAATGCGAACAGCTCAGTTCTCTTGATAAAGAAATCGGTGAGTTTCTTGAGTTGCAAGACTTCGTGCTGAAAAACAGTAACGAAGCGAAAAACAAGTGGTACTCCAATATCCACCAACACTTTAAGAATCACTACGACTTCTCAAAACTGTTCTATATGTACGATCTTCCCTTGTATCGCCACGTTTATTCAGAGCAAGAGCGTGATGCTTTTAAACACAAATGGATGCAAACACCAGGGACAAAATCATCATGAAGAAAGTACTCCATGTTACAGAAGCGTTTGGAGGTGGCGTTCAAACCGCCCTCTATAGTTATGTTCACTCATCCAGAGACGAGCCTTACCAGCATTTCTTGCTAGCCAGAGCCCGAGAAAACGACTTGACCAATGAGAACAACCACCACATTTTCGTACAGACAAAGTGGGTAGAAGGCGGCTTGCTTCAATTTATTCGCGATGCAAACCACATGATTGCATCACTTGGTCCCGACGTCGTGCATTTGCACTCGAGTAAAGCAGGATTTCTCGGCCGATTTCTAAAGCTTGGCAAGGCACGCTTGGTTTACACACCGCACTGTTATGCCTTCGAACGTGAAGATATCTCAGAGCTTGCACGCCAGATCTATAAAGCACTAGAGAAAGTAAAACTGAGCAAAATTGATGTGGTTGCAGGCTGTAGCCAACGAGAGTGTGACCTAGCCATTAGCATTGGTGCGAAACGTGCCGAACTGCTCAATAACTACGTGTCTTATCAAAGTGAAGATCGTATAGAGCGAAACAAGCAAGAAGCGCTGAAGCTCGTTGTACTTGGTCGTGTCGCGCCCCAAAAAGATCCTCAGTTTCTTATCAGCACATTGCAGTTCCTTAATCGGTATGCGCTTAACCGCCCGATAGAGATCACATGGATAGGTGGCGGTGACCAAGTACTCGAACAGAAATTACGTACTGAAAATGTGGATGTAACGGGCATGCTGCCTCGCGATGAGGTAGTTGAAAAGCTCAAGGGTTCAGACCTTTATCTACATACTGCAGCATGGGAAGGGATGCCGTTAACCATTCTAGAAGCATCCAAGTTACATCTTCCTATGGTTATTCGGACCATCGGCGCAACCAAAGATCTCAACTACCCGTTTTTAGCGCTCACACCTGAAAAAATGGCCAAGCAGATCGCGCATTGTGTCAATCATTATGAAGAGATCGATTTTCGCCAGTATACAGCAGAATTAAACGATGCCTTCAGTGAAGAAAAGCAGCGCCTCGCACTCAATAAACTTTACGGTTAAATGCCCCTATGTTTCACACTGTTCAACAAAAATTACTGTTGATGCCCAGCGGTAAAAAAAGCTTGTTATCTACCGGATTAAAAACCGCAATCACGCGTGTGTTGAGTGCGCTATTTGCTTTTTTACTGACTCTGATTGTATCGAAGACCAGTGACGCTTCGACGGCCGGTCAATTTTTCTTTTTATTCAACCTAGTCTCGCTACTCGCTATCGTTTCTCAGCTAGGTTTTGATGTTTCGTTAGTTCGTTACAATGCGATCGCTTTTAATAACAAAGAGAAGCTTGAACAAAGCCAAAACTATAAAACCGCACTTTATCGAAGTATGGCATTTTGCCTGCTCGCCATTGGCGTTTTGTTGGCAGGATTTAATCTGTTTCCAGAGCAGCTAAACCAGACTCAATCACCAATGTATGCGATTATTTTATGCTTGCTTTGCATACCTTTCTTGGTGCTTGCGCAAACCAACAGTCGGGTGCTTCAAGCATGTAGAAAAGTTGTATCATCTCTGTTTGCGTTGCAGCTTGGGGTAAGCATGTTGATGGTCATTTTTGTCTTTGCCCTAGACTATATCGGTCAGCAAAATATCAACAATCTAATGACTGCACTGCTTTTAGCGAGCATAGGTGTCGCGGTCATATCTAGTGCCAATTGGCTTGGCTCAGATCAATATCAAACATCGGCTTTCGTACCAAACAAAAAAATGGTCGCTTCTGCCAAGCAAGTCTGGGTTGGCAGTATCTTCACGAATGTTCTTCAGTGGGGAAGCCTTGTTATTGCGGGCTTTTTTATCTCAACAGCGGAACTCGGTTTGTTAGCCGCAGCCCAACGCACATCACTACTGATTGGCTTCGTGCTGATTACCATTAACTTTGTGGTCGCCCCGATGTTTGCGTCTCTCTACAAAGAGCGCCAAATGCGCAAACTGCAGAATCTGAGCCGCTTGGCGTGCCGAGCCAATGTTGGTTTAGCGATTGTACCCGTAATTATTTGCACCCTCTTCCCCGAGTTTGTAATGCAACTTTTTGGTGGGGAGTTTCTCGCCGCGGCACCACTATTAGTCGTCCTTTCTCTGGGGCAGTTAGTCAATGTTGCGACTGGTTCAGTAGGTTTTTTATTATTAATGAGCGGTCATGAGAGAACCATGAAATACATTACAATTTCCTCAGGTATGGTGTCTATCTGCCTACTTGTTACGCTTTGCCAAATGTTTGGGGTGATTGGTGCAGCGTGGGCAATGGCAATTGGCATGGCTATCCAGAATTTAGCAGCACTGTATTTTGTAAAACGTTACTTAGGCTTCTTTCCAATAGGTTAATTATGGCTTTAATACTGGCACGCACGAGTTTTGTTTTAGTCCTGACGCTAACCGCTTCACTCTCTCTGTGGAAAAGCTCTGACTTACACCATACTGCTTACCTGCAAATGGAAACCTACTTAGGCGGTTCGAGTACGCTTCACTTTACTTTCAGTTTATTGATCGGCTTTTTATCGGTCTTCACGTTCCCTTCTCTGGTGAGCTCGAATAAAACCGACGTTTTTGGAATTCGTCTTTTGCTACTGCTGTTAGCTATCGTTTCAATGGAAGAAATAAGCCAACTTTTCATTCCAAATCGATCATTTAGTTTTGATGATCTCAGCACCAACTGGATAGGCGTTATCTCAGGTTACTTTAGTGCCAAGTTAATTCGCTTCATCCGCACTCGATCGTTCTAGTAATACAGGAATCTCTGGGGGATTTGGGTATATAATTACGCCAAACAACCAGACTAACGAGTACATCATGCCATCTCATCCAACCAAGATTACTTTTTTTGAATTCTTAACCCCGTTGATCACGTCAGGCAAAAAGACGATAACGATTCGAGATGAATCAGAAAGCCATTACGTTCCCAATACAGAAGTCGAAGTTTTTACCTTAGAAACGGATCGTAAAGTCTGCGATATCAAGATACGTTCTGTAGAACCACTTCACTTTGAAGATATTAATGAGTTTCATGCAGAACAAGAAGCCATCGAACTACCAAAACTCAAGCAGTTAATTCGAGAAATCTACCCAAATACCGACACGCTATTTGTTATTGAGTATGAGCTGATTAAATAACCCACAACAAAGGCTAGACGACTGGTCTAATTCATTCTATAGTACACTTCATGAACGCAAAGACGAATGACACACGCCAACATATTCTCGACGTCGGATACGAGTTGATCGTAAACCGAGGGTTCACGAGTGTTGGTCTTTCAGAGCTATTAAAAAAGGCCGCAGTGCCAAAAGGCTCGTTTTATCATTACTTCAAGTCCAAAGAACAATTTGGTGAAGCGATGATTCAAGACTACTTTACTAAGTATTTTGAGCGTTTAAACGCACGCTTTACCAATACTGAACTGAGTGGCTACCAACGCCTAATGAGCTATTTCGAAGAAATGGTCAAAGTAGAAGACGACGTGTGTAATGCGAACAAATGTTTATTGGTTAAGTTAAGTGCAGAAGTCTCCGATCTCTCTGAGTCAATGCGCTTGGCATTACGCCAAGGAGCAGACAAAACCATTCAAGCGATAGCGGATTGCATTGACATCGGCATTAAAGATGGCTCAATCCCCAATGGTGACAGTGCGTTATTAGCAAGGCAGATATACTACCTTTGGAATGGCGCTAGCTTGCTGAACAAACTTTATCAAGATCAGGCAGCATTGACGCAAAGTCTGACCTATACTCAACACTTACTGCAGAATACGCGCACTTGCCCATAACGGGCGGCGTGGAAGCAGAATGAACACCCTACACACGTTTCACTGTCAGAAAAAGCGTCAGTGTTAACACAGTAAACCTTCCCGCTTTACATAAGCGGGATATTTTGAAACAAATACTAGACGACCGGTCTAATCAACAAGTGAGATAGATATGACTAACGCAACAAATCGCAGAATCGTACTCGCGTCACGTCCCCATGGTGCACCGACACAAGAAAACTTTCGTTTAGAAGAGGTAACGAAACCGACTCCGAAAGAGGGTGAAATGCTATTGAGAACGGTTTATTTATCTCTAGATCCATACATGCGTGGTCGCATGAGTGATGCCGAATCATACGCTGACCCTGTTGCAATTGATGACGTAATGGTCGGTGGTACAGTTTGTCAGGTAGAAGCATCAAACCACCCAGATTACGAAGCAGGTGAATGGGTTCTTGCCTACACTGTTGGCTGGCAAGACTACGCTATCTCAACTGGTGAGATGGTCATTAAACTTGGTAAAGAACCGCAAAATCCTTCTTACGCGCTAGGTGTTGCAGGAATGCCTGGCTTTACCGCGTACATGGGTTTACTCGACATTGGTCAGCCAAAACCAGGGGAAACCATCGTGGTAGCAGCTGCTACGGGGCCTGTAGGCGCAACAGTTGGTCAAATTGGTAAAATCAAAGGTTGCCGAGTTGTTGGTATAGCAGGCGGAGAAGAAAAATGCCGTTACGCTAAAGAGGTGCTTGGCTTCGATGAGTGTATTGATCACAAAGCTGAAGACTTTGCAGAACAACTGAGAAATGCCTGTGACAAAGGTATCGATGTTTACTTCGAAAACGTAGGTGGCAAAGTATTCGAGGCTGTAATGCCACTTCTGAATACAAACGCGCGTATCCCACTTTGTGGTTTGATTTCTCAGTACAACGCGACAGAGCTGCCTGAAGGTACCGACCACCTTCCATTACTAATGGGTAAGCTCCTGACCAAACGAATCAAGGTGCAAGGCTTCATCATTTTTGATGATTACGGACATCGTTACGGTGAATTTGCGCAAGATATTAATCAATGGTTGGCAGAAGGAAAGATCCAATACCGCGAACATCTAGTACAAGGACTGGATAATGCGCCAGAAGCATTCATCGGTCTGTTGGAAGGTAAGAATTTCGGCAAACTTGTAGTACAGATTAACGACCCATTATAAAAAGGGATATGTAAATGATTAAACTTCACCACCTCAATCAGTCTCGTTCAAAGCGCATCATTTGGTTACTTGAAGAGCTAGATGTAAATTACGAAATTGTACCCTATGTCCGTGATTCCGTGACCTTCATGGCACCGCCAGAACTAAAAAGTGTTCACCCATTAGGAAAGTCACCTGTTCTTGAAGATAACGGCGAGATTATCATTGAGTCAGGTGCAATGACCGAATATTTGATTGAGAAATACAGTGACGGAGCCTTTGCTCCTGAGCGCGGTACAAAAGCACACACAGAATATTTGCAATGGATGCACTTTGCAGAAAGCTCTGCAATTTTACCTATGCTGCTAAAAATCTTCGTAAGTAAAGAGCCAAATGAAACTCAGTTTTTATCAGGCTATGCCGACAAGGAAGCAATGAATGTACTAGGCTACTTCGAGCAATCCTTAGAAGGCAAAACTTACCTAGTAGAAGAGCGTCTGACTGGCGCTGACATCATGATGTCTTTCATTGTCGAATTGGTTCAAAAGTTTGGTTTAGTTAATCACTTCCCTAATATTGAACGTTATGGGAAACAGCTCGCGACACACCCAGCATTTGCAAAAGCTGAACAACTTGAAGTGAAGTACTCTTAATTACTTCCCCCCTTTCGCCCCTTTGATGACACGTAAAACTTCATTTAAGGGGCGATATTACTAGCATCGCAGACACGCTAACTGGATAGCGCTCCCCCCAGTCAATCGCTTTCGAGAACGCCGATTGTTATGTCAATCAAGCTAATGTAGTAAATTTCTGATTCTAATATAGTTTCGACCATAGTCACCATCTATTGAATTGATAAGCAATATCAGTTTTCTCCCCCAGCTTTTCCGTAATAACCTCCTCTACAGTTTCTAAGGTATTGAACCCTGGAGGGGGAAGAAAAATGACAAACAAGAAATTGACTACAGCAGCAGGCTGCCCTGTCGCACATAACCAAAACGTTATGACTGCAGGTCCTCGTGGCCCTCAACTATTACAAGACGTTTGGTTCCTTGAAAAATTGGCACACTTTGACCGCGAAGTGATCCCTGAGCGTCGTATGCACGCAAAAGGTTCTGGTGCTTACGGTACGTTCACAGTAACGCACGACATCACAAAATACACTCGCGCTAAGATCTTCTCTGACATCGGCAAAAAAACAGAACTATTCGCTCGCTTCACTACTGTAGCTGGTGAGCGCGGTGCAGCAGACGCAGAACGTGACATCCGTGGTTTCGCACTAAAATTCTATACTGAAGAAGGTAACTGGGACTTGGTTGGTAACAACACACCAGTATTCTTCCTACGTGACCCACTAAAATTCCCAGACCTAAACCACGCAGTAAAACGCGACCCTCGCACTAACATGCGTAGCTCTACCAACAACTGGGATTTCTGGACATCACTACCAGAAGCATTCCACCAAGTGACTATCGTAATGAGTGACCGTGGTATCCCAGCTTCTTACCGTCATATGCATGGGTTTGGTAGCCACACATTCAGCTTCATCAACTCAGAAAACGAGCGTTACTGGGTGAAATTCCACTTCAAAACTCAGCAAGGCATCAAGAACCTGACTGACCAAGAAGCAGAAGCGATCGTAGGTAAAGACCGCGAAAGCCATCACCGTGACCTTTACGAAGCGATTGAGCGCCAAGACTTCCCTAAATGGAAGATGTACGTACAGATCATGCCTGAGCTAGAAGCGGATGAAGTCAACTTCAACCCATTCGACCTAACACGTGTATGGTCTCAAAAAGATTACCCACTGATCCCAGTTGGTGAGTTCGAACTGAACCGTAACCCAGAAAACTTCTACGCAGAAGTTGAGCAATCAGCGTTCAACCCAGCTGCAGTCGTACCTGGTATCGGCTTCTCTCCAGATAAAATGCTACAAGGTCGTCTGTTCGCTTACGGCGATGCTCAGCGTTACCGTCTAGGTGTGAACCATCATCAAATCCCAGTGAACGCACCTCGTTGCCCTGTTCACAGCTACCACCGTGATGGCGCAATGCGCGTTGATGGCAACTTTGGTTCAACACTGGGTTACGAGCCAAACTACAAACAAGAATGGGCAGAGCAACCAGATTACTCTGAGCCACCTCTACGCATCAATGGCAACGCTGATCACTACGATCATCGTGTAGACGAAGACTACTTCAGCCAAGCGGGTGACCTATTCCGTCTGATGAGCGAAGAGCAACGTCAAACTCTGTTCGATAACACAGCTCGCGCAATGGACGGTGTGCCAGAGTTCATCCAACAGCGCCACGTTCAACACGCATACCAAGCGGACGAAGCGTACGGCAAAGGTCTTGAAATTGCACTAGGCTTAAACAAGTAAGCGAACGCTGCAATCATTACACTGCGTGATTTAAAGACGAAAAAGGAGGTACTCTACAGCACCTCCTGATTTCAAATCACTAATCCTTAATCACAAGTCACAAAACATGCTCAAGGTGATTCATTATGATTAACTTAGATTTCTTTAAGCTCTTTGATACCAAAGAACTGTTTATCTATTACTGATTCATCAACTACTGATTTTTAGCGACCGCTTTGATCAGTACTGATGTATCCATGCGACCTAAACCATCACGTTGAAGGTCTGCGTATTGCTCATCCACTTTCTTAGTCAGTGGAAGTTCTAGACCCACTCGCTCAGCTTCTTGCAGACAGAAACCTAAGTCTTTGCGCATCCAATCAATAGCGAAGCCAAAATCGAACTTGTCTTCAGCCATCGTATTTGCGCGGTTTTCCATCTGCCAAGAACCTGCAGCGCCATGCTTAAGTGTTTCTACAACTTGAGCGATGTCCAAGCCTGATTTTTGTGCCAGCAACAAAGCTTCACTCAGCCCTTGTAAAACGCCACCAATACAGATTTGGTTTACCATCTTACAGCGTTGACCCTGACCGTTTTCACCCAGTAGTGTCATCTGCTTCGCGTACACATCCATCGCCGGAGACACACGGTCAAAAATGCTTTGTTCACCACCACACATGATGGTTAGAACACCATTTTCTGCGCCCGCTTGACCACCAGAAACTGGCGCATCAATAAAGTGATTACCGTACTTAACACACGCTTCAGCCAGCTCAACCGCTAGGTCTGCAGAAGTTGTCGTGTGATCGACTAGCACTGCGTCCGCTTTCAAGCCGACCAGAATGCCCTCTTCACCGTAAACAACGCTACGAACGTCATCATCATTACCCACACAGGTAAAAACGATGTCACAGCCTTCCGCCGCTTCACGTGGTGTTTCACAAGCTACGCCTTGGTATTCTTCAGCCCATTTGTCGGCTTTCGCTTTTGTGCGGTTGTATACTTTGGTTTCAAAGCCCGCTTTACTTAGGTAACCAGCCATTGGGTATCCCATCACACCCAGACCAATAAATGCTACTCGTTGTTTTTCCATTGCACGCTTCCCTTAGTTCACCTGACTGAAATGTTTCGTAACATGCTACTAAAGAATTGAAATCATTACTCGTGATTTCTCTTTCCACGGTCTCGATGATCCAGTATTTCAGTTCGTTTATTGCGCCTTCTACACCCCTTTACTTGACGATTAGCATAACAGTCAAAGCACTTAAAAAGGTTTACTACTGCTTAGCGTGGAACATCGCTTGCCCACTCTTATCTTTGTTCGACCAGAAATTGATGTTGAACTGAGCATCATCGCTCATCTCAATACGGTGCCAGTACTGCGGTGGGCTTGTAGCAAACTGGCCTGCATTAATCACCACCACCACTTCTGCTTCTGTGGCATTTTCATCAGCAAAGCCGTAGTAAGTCACTTGCCCTTCCATGACGCACAGCTGTCCAAACACTCCCTCAGCGGTATTATGATGAGTCAGTAGCGCTGGTGGCACATTGTCTTTAGTGAAGAAAGGCGTTGAACGTTGAACAGTCCAGTCTTTAGGAATTCTTAGATGCGACATAATGATACCCTCTCTAATTACAATTCTTTTCGTTAAAATCGGTTAAGCCTGAGCGGCTTGAGACAACTCTCGGAGTAGTGGAAATGCTTGCGTAACTTGTTCTCCCGTCACGACGAAGCCCATGAGTCGGCTATTTTCATCTTCTGCTTTCGCGGCAATGCCAGTTTGAGAAATCTGCACGCTCCAGTTCGTCACCGAACTAAAATCGCCTGCCAATTGAATTGGGTAGCTCGGCGTTTTGACCTTTACCATCATAGGCGGTAGTTTCAACTCTGCTTCTTGCCCCAGTAGTTGTTTGCCCAAAGCATTGGCACTTAGCACGATCGGTTGGAGGTACGGCATCATTCGACCTTGGATCTCAGCACAATCGCCTAATGCAAATACATTGGCTGCTGATGTCTGTAATCGGGCATCTACCTCGATGCCTTTATTGACACTCACCCCACAAGCCTTCGCTAACCAAGTGTTTGCACGTAAACCCGCCGCTGAAATCACTACATCGGCTTCGATTTCCTTACCTTTGCTCAAGCTTGCCACCAGCGAATCTTCCGAGTGATTGATCGCGACAACTCCAGTCTCCAAAGCAAGTTGAATACCTTGCTGCTTAAGTTGATTCTCCAGCGGTAATGCAACAAATTCAGGAATCAAGTTAGCGAGCAAACGGGGATTTGGCTCAACCACCGTAACGGCTTTACCACTGGTTGCGAGATCCATGGCGATCTCGACGCCGATCAAACCACCACCCATTACTAGAATTCGTTTCGCACGGCTAATTTGCTCTTCCGCTAATTGATATTCTTGTAGCGAGTTTAGCGTTATCACCTCAGGTGCTGCATCGCCAGATATTGGTGGCACAAAGGCTTTCGCGCCTGTCGCAAACACCAGTTTGGAATAAGGATAGGTTTGGCCTTTGGCGACCACTTGCTGAGCTTGCACGTCGACATGCTCAACCTTGGTATGGGCGAACAGTTCGATGTTGTGTTCCTGTGCAAACGCCTCACCACTTTTAACTACCAAGTCTCGGGCGGTTTGCTTGTTGCTGAATACATGACTCAAATCGGGCTTGTTGTATTCCGCGCCATCATCAGCAGTAAACACTTGCAGCGGAATATGTGCGTCCATTCGACGCACTGTTTTCACCAATTGGTAAGCCGCAAAGCCGCTACCAATAATCACAATAGGTGCTTGCATATTCGCCCCCTTACCCGTTGTATTCGACAAAGACGTCTTTACCCAAATGGCATTCTGGGCACAAGAAGTAATCTGGCACTTCAGACCATGCCGTGCCCGGTTCAACGCCTTGATTAGGCTCGCCTTTAGCTGGGTCGTATACCCAATTACAAACCGTACAAACCATGCATTGACAATCTGCAGGATGCGCCTCAGTACTAGGGTTGCTAGGAGCAGCATCTACTACCGCCTGTGTTGTCGCTGGCGCAGCGGGTTGTGATTGAACTTGTGGCGCAGACGCAGCAATCGCCGGAGCAAGAACAGGACTTGTCAGATCATGCTTTGCCCACAATTTCGCGATGTTTTGACCATGTTCGCGACATTCACGCATCGCTTTACCATCTGGTCGCCATTTGGTTTTCAAGCTCACTGCGGTTTCAAAACCTGCGTCGGTCAACCGAGCATGGATACGATCCACCGCGCCACCATTCCACCCGTAGCTACCGAATGCAGCGGCTTTCTTCGCCTTAAAGCGCAGACCGGTAATTTCTTCTAGCATGCCTGCGATCTTCGGCATCATGACGTTGTTCATGGTAGACGAACCAACCAAGATGCCTTTTGAGCGGAATACGTTGGCGAGAATTTCATTCTTATCGTGCTTAGAGACATTAAAGACTTTGACCGCCACACTAGGATCGACATCGTGAATGCCTTGCGCGATTGCATCTGCCATCATTCGGGTGTTATTTGACATAGAATCGTAGAAAATCGTAATGCGATCTTCTTGATAATTGTCTGCCCACGCCAAGTATTGCTCGATGATTTGAACCGGATTATCGCGCCATACAATACCGTGTGACGTTGCGATCATGTCGACAGGCAAATTGAAACTCAGCACTTCTTTGATTTTAGCGGTTACCAAGCTGCTGAATGGCGTTAGGATGTTTGAGTAGTAACGCAAACACTGTTCCATCAACTCATTTTGATCCACCTCATCATTGAACAGGCGTTCATCGCAGTAGTGCTGACCAAATGCGTCATTGCTGAATAACACTGCATCGCCAGTTAGGTAAGTCATCATGCTGTCTGGCCAATGCAGCATCGGCGCTTCCACGAAGACCAATTGCTTACCGTTACCAATATCGATGCTGTCGCCCGTTTTTACGGTTTTGAAGTTCCACTCAGGATGGTGGTGATGACCCACAATCGAATCAATCGCCGCTTCTGTACAGTAAATTGGCGTGTTCGGAATCTTCTCCATTAATGCCGACAATGCGCCTGAGTGATCTTCCTCTGCATGGTTAACCACGATAAAGTCGATAGACTTAAGGTCGATTTCCATCTCTAAATTTTGGATGAATTGTTGACTGAATCGATGATCGACCGTATCAATCAATACGGTTTTCTCTTCACGAATTAGATAACTGTTGTAGCTGGTACCTTTTGTCATTTTGTATTCTGTACCGTGGAAGTCTTGAACTTCCCAATCGCGTTGACCTACCC
>NZ_WXWS01000451.1:0-18423 GCF_009904715.1 Vibrio sp. V42_P2S4T144
CTCTTGCACCAAAGACTAACTTGTAATCACTAATTCCAGAAAAAATTTGAGACGCTTTCTTTACTGGTTATTTTTACAGTTCTTAGTGTTAAACTAACGTTCTTCAAGTTTTCTAAGGTTTCTCACATTTGAATATTCAACAAGGCTTCCTGCTAACTCGACAGGCACGAGACATCAAAGGTCAAACTCAAATCGAGCTGTGGCTTTCGACAGATGCAGGTCCTACTCAGTTACTTATTAATGGTGAGAAGCCAGTATTTTTCATCGCTCAGAAACACTCAGAGCAAGCAAAGACACTCGCACGAGAAAAAAACATATTCGTCGACATCCGCCTTTTGGATCTCAAAACGTTTGAACATACGCCTCTTGCTGCCTGCTATACCAATGTAACCAGAGACGCTCTCGCACTCAAAGACACATTCGCTCAAAAAGATATCACTACGTATGAAAGTGATATTCGCCTCGCCGATCGCTACCTAATGGAGCGTTTTATCAAAGGCAGTATCGAGTTTACAGGCAATGTGACTCGCACCAATGGCTACCAACGCGTCCAGAGCGCAAAATGCCGTGCGGGGCAATATGAGCCGAAGTTAAACGTTGTCTCGTTAGATCTAGAATGCTCTGAGAAAGGCATTCTTTACTCAATCGGATTAGACAGCGTCATGGATTCCCGCGTTATCATGATCGGAGAACCAGAACCTTCGGAGACACCGATACAATGGGTTAAGGATGAAAAAGCGCTTCTAGAAGCACTCATCGTTTGGTTTAAACAATTCGACCCCGATGTCATTGTCGGTTGGAACGTCATTGATTTTGACTTTCGTCTGCTACACAAACGAGCAGAATGGCACAACATGAAGCTAATGCTTGGTAGAGCAGACCAAGCCAGCTTTTTCAGAAGTTCATCTCAAAGCCAACAAGGGTTTATTTCCATTCCAGGGCGAGTTGTAATGGACGGTATCGATACGTTAAAAACGGCGACTTATCACTTTCGGTCTTGGTCATTAGAGTCTGTATCTCAAGAACTCTTAGGGGAAGGGAAAGAAATCCACAACGTTCATGACCGCATGGATGAGATCAATCGTATGTACCGCTCCGACAAACCATCGCTGGCTAAATATAATTTACAAGACTGCGTGTTAGTGAATAAGATTTTCAATCACACTCACCTGCTCGACTTTGCAATAGAGCGCTCTCGTCTCACTGGTGTCGAACTGGATCGTGTTGGCGGTTCGGTTGCAGCATTCACAAACCTATACATGCCTCAGATACACCGAGCAGGCTACGTCGCCCCAAACCTACACCCTGAAAATTGGATTGCCAGCCCCGGAGGTTACGTGATGGACTCCATCCCTAACCTATATGATTCTGTTTTAGTATTGGATTTTAAGAGTCTATATCCATCGATTATTCGCTCTTTCTTGATTGATCCTATGGGTTTAGTTGAGGGGTTATTGCTCCATATTGGAAAAGAAGAAAATCAGGCTGTACCTGGCTTTCGCGGTGGGCAGTTCCATCGTACGAAACACTTTTTACCAGAAATGATTGAAAAGCTTTGGGCAGCACGTGATGTTGCAAAGAAGAACAATGAAAAAGCTTTTTCTCAGGCAATCAAAATCATCATGAACTCCTTTTATGGCGTACTGGGCTCATCGGGATGTCGTTTCTTTGATACTCGGTTAGCTTCTAGTATTACCATGCGCGGACATGAAATCATGAAGCAAACTAAGGTGCTGATTGAGGAGCAAGGATATCAAGTGATTTACGGCGATACGGATTCCACATTCGTGTCGTTGAATCGACCATACAGTCAAGTAGAAGCTGACGCTGTTGGAAATCAATTAGTTGATTACATCAACTCTTGGTGGCAAGAACACCTGCGTTCTGAGTACAACCTAACATCTATGTTGGAAATCGAGTATGAAACCCATTATCGCAGATTCCTTATGCCAACGATTCGTGGCGCAGAAACTGGCTCGAAAAAGCGCTATGCGGGTTTAATCGGTGAAGGAGAGCAAGAACGGATTGTATTTAAAGGGTTAGAAAGTGCCCGTACTGACTGGACCTCGTTAGCACAGAAATTTCAAAATACACTCTATAGCATGATTTTCCATGGTGAAGATCCAAGCGACTATGTCCGAGAGATGGTTGAGAAAACTAACAACGGTGAATTTGATGAACAGTTGGTGTATCAAAAGCGACTGCGCAGAAAACTGCATGAGTATCAGAAGAACGTCCCGCCACAAGTGCGTGCAGCTCGTTTAGCGGATGAGATAAATGCCAAGCTTGGCCGCCCATTACAGTATCAAAACAAAGGGCGAATTGAATACATTATTACCGTGAACGGCCCTGAACCTTATGAGTACCTCAATAGCCCTATTGATTATCAACATTACATTGATAAACAACTCAAACCTGTTGCGGATGCGATTCTCCCTTTCATTGGGGCGGACTTTGACAGGCTTTCAGCGCCACAAATGGGGTTGTTTTAGCCGATACGAAACTCTGTTTTCTGGTACTGTTTGACTAACCAATCACCAAACGCATCAATTAACCCGATAACAGAACGCTTGGGAATCCCCCGGCCAGAAAGTAAAATTTCTAGCCGCTCGATCTCAAGCTGCTTTTCAGGATGATAAGTTAAGAATACCTTGCCACATTGTATAGGGTCATCAAACCAACGTTTATCTCGATACATCACCAAAGAGTATGACGCTCTTAGTAACTTTTTAGCAATCACGCGCTGGGCGGCCACCTGCTCTTCTATCGTCTTCGCTTGTACGATTTTTTTGCGATACACCGTAATCCAATCTGCCACATCCATATTCCAGTGCTTAGCAATTTCCCAACTTGGGACGTAATCACCGAAGCAGTCTGCTAGATCATCACCATAAACACAGACACAGCAATGCTTAAGCATAAAGCCCCAAGTAAAAATACTGTCTAAATTAGCCACTTCGCTCACTAAGGCTGTACGGACCGATACACCATTAACTTGAGAGTAACTCTGCTGCACACGCCACTTAATTGTGTTGAGCAAAGTCGCGCGATTGTGCTCAAAGGATGATTGAGTAACGACAACCAGGTCTAAGTTCGACCTTCCTGCGATCGCTGTTTTACGAGCAACACTACCGTATACATAAACGCTGTGTAAGTTTTGCCCCAGTCCACCTTTGAGACAAGCGGTGACTTCCCTAATTAAAGGCGCAAACTCTGGTTGAAATGGTTGTTTAGGATCGATAACAGGCAGAGACATGACTTAAAACGTGTTCTCAGATGGTTCAAGAAGTTGGACTATATGTTCTCTTAGCCGACTCACTGAATCAAGTCCATTCAGGTGTTTAGTCATGGGAGTAACAACAAATTTCCGCAATGAATTTTAATGCTAGGCGGCTAACTTAGCGCTATAATCTCCGAGTTTTGCTTAATAAGTATGAATAGGAATATACAATGCCAAAGGCAAGTGAAATCAAAAAAGGCTTCGCAATCGAGTCTAATGGTAAAACTCTTCTAGTTAAAGACATCGAAGTAACGACTCCTGGCGGTCGTGGCGGCGCTAAAATCTACAAAATGCGTTGTACAGATCTAAACACGGGCGCACGTGTAGATGAGCGTTACAAGTCTGATGACGTTGTTGAAACGGTAGAAATGAACAAACGTGCAGTTGTGTACTCATACGCTGACGGCGATGAGCACATCTTCATGGATAACGAAGACTACTCACAATACACATTCAAGCACAATGAAGTTGAAGACGACATGCTGTTCATCAACGAAGATACACAAGGTATCCACATTATCCTTGTTAACGGTGCTGCAGTGGGTATTGAACTACCATCTTCTGTTGAGCTAGTGATTGAAGAAACTGACCCTTCAATCAAAGGTGCTTCTGCATCTGCTCGCACTAAGCCAGCACGCTTCGCTTCAGGTCTTGTCATCCAGGTTCCTGAGTACATTGCAACTGGTGACCGTGTTATCATTAACACAGCTGAACGTAAATACATGAGCCGAGCATAAGCATGTCTGATTTGATTTCTTACGACGACGTCATCGACGCAGCGTACGACATTTTCCTTGAGATGGCTCCGGATAACCTAGAGCCTGCTGACGTGATTCTGTTTACTGCGCAATTTGAAGATCGTGGTGCCGCAGAACTTGTTGAAACCGGTGATGACTGGGTTGAACATGTTGGCTTCGAGATCGACAAAGAAGTATATGCAGAGGTTCGTATCGGCCTAGTAAATGAGGAAAATGACGTTCTTGATGACGTATTTGCTCGTATGCTAATCAGCCGAGACCCTGAACATAAGTTCTGCCATATGCTTTGGAAACGCGATTAACGTTTCTTCATCATGAACAAAAATACCAGCCTAGTGCTGGTATTTTTTTATCTGTTGTTTTTGTTTAGCTGAGGTATTTGTTTATACAAAGCACCCTGCTCTATATAGGCTTTAGATCCTTTTGTTATGTAACAGATAAGAAAAAGGCTTGCCGAATTGGCAAGCCTTTCTGATGTTTTGCTATCGATTAACGATGCTTGTTACGTGCGCCTTGGTCACCAGCAGCCTTCTTCGGCTTACGACGAGAAGGGTTGTTGCTGCGGCCTTTTGGCGTGTTAACACGCTCTTCATGGCGCTTAACTGCGCGACGAATTTTTTGGCTGCGTGCACGCTCACGTTTGCGTGACGTGTTGTCTTTGTTCAGATCAAGCATGGTTTCTTTCTCTGGACGAAGCTCTACAAGCTCACGCAAGTAGTTTACTTCTTTCAGGTCAAGCTCCATCCAACCGCCACGAGGCAGTTTCTTGTCTAAGAAGATGTCGCCGTAACGAACACGTTTCAGACGGCTAACGGTACACTCTTGCGATTCCCATAGTCGACGAACTTCGCGGTTACGACCTTCGTTGATAACAACGTAAAACGTGTGGTTCATGCCTTCACCACCCGCGTAAACAACATCTTCAAAGCGAGCTAAACCGTCTTCCAGTTCAACACCTTTGACTAGATTACGAACTTTCTGTTCAGTTACTTCACCGAACACACGTACTAGGTATTCACGTTCAACTTGGCGGCTTGGGTGCATTAAGCGGTTCGCCAGTTCACCATCCGTTGTGAAAAGTAGAAGACCAGAAGTGTTCGCATCCAGACGACCAACTGAAATCCAACGAGAGCCACGAATTTTTGGCAGACGATCAAAAACAGTACGACGACCTTCTGGATCGTGACGAGTACACAGTTCACCCTCAGGTTTGTAGTACGCAAGTACACGACAAATCACTTCTTCTTGAATCTTTGCAGAGACAATGTGACCATCGATACGAACTACGCTGCTCTCGTCTTCAAGTCTTTCACCAAGCTTAGCGACTACACCGTTCACGCTAACGCGACCAGATTTAATTAACGATTCAATCTCACGACGAGAACCGTGACCAGCACGTGCTAATACTTTTTGTAACTTTTCGCTCATTTATCTACCTATGTGTCGTCTTCACAGACGTCTAGACCAGGATTGGTCTGCATTTTGCTATTTACCCATTTCAGTGGGATTTTTCGGTCGGACATTATACGTAACTTTCTTAGTTAATGTAAGCTAAATCGGCGCCATTCTCCACACCAAAATTCACATCAAAAATGACCGAAATATTTGTCCTATTCTGCAACTTTTTTACTACTTAATGCAGGCATTGCTCAACGAGAATCCCACTAATATCGGTCTTCCTGAACCACTTTAACCACGCGGTACCTGATAAAATTGTCAGGGTTACAACAATAACCACTTGGGGTGTGTTTACTGTTCGTATTGCTAGAAAGCTACGAAAAATAAGCCGTCCCTGTTTGCTGCTAAGTAATACCAATCACCGTAGACAATGAGCGCTCATAGCAAAACAAGGTCGTGGGTAACAAGACAAAAATTGTCTTTAAGTCATTAGTTCACATCAAAAATAACACTAATGCTATCGTGTACTCTGACTCACTAGGTTCGCTCTGCACTCTCGGCGATTGGCATAAATCAGACAAAAAGGAATAGAACAATGTCTATGCTAAATCTCGACCTAAATTGGATTTTTGGGACATCTCAAGATGACGATATGACAGGCACAAAAGGCTCTGAAACAACCGATATTTTCTTCGGCTTCTGTGGTGATGATAAGTTTGTAGGATACGGAGGTAATGATATTGTCTTCGGTGGCTGGGGAGACGATACCTTGCTTGGTGGCCGAGGTAACGACTTTGTTTCTGGCGGTTTTGGAAACGATTTCCTATCCGGAGGATTAGGAAACGACAAACTCTTTGGTGGCTGTGGCGACGACACAATTTTTGATTATTCAGGCAACAACTACTTGAGTGGTGGCTGGGGTAACGACACGCTCGTTGTTGGTGATGGTGAATCGGTACTGAGCGGTGGCTGTGGAGACGACACCTTCGTGCTTACAAACCGCCTGGCTATTGGTGTACCTGATCAGCCAGTGTCTTCCAACGATATTGATGTTAAAGCCGACATTGTCGATTTTAATATTTTCCATGACAAACTTGTCTTTGATATGGGCCGAGACACTGATAACGATGGCATTCGAGATACGTTCTTGGATTCAGCGGATGATCTGACTTTATCTTACAATGAATGTGGCTGGGCAGTATTCTCAAGTGATGAATACAATGTTGAAGTGACACTAAACGGTGTGAGCTCTGCATACATCAACTATGCAGAACAAAATGGTATCGACATTTTCGATTTTGCTTAACCTCAATCAGTTAAGTTCAGTAAGATATTCGATATGACAACTAAAATAGGAGGCGCGATGCCTCCTATTTTGTTTGACGGTGGTGTGCGTCTACTATTCGAATGGTGCAGGGTCACCTGATCCTAAACGCACTACAACAGGTTCACCTTCGCTAAAGTCAATTACAGTCGTAGGTTGTTCACCTAGGTAACCGCCATTAAGAATCACATCAACCGCATGTTCTAGTTTATCGCGAATATCCTCTGGATCAGATTCTGTTACGTCACTGCCAGGTAGAATCAACGACGTAGACATCATCGGCTCACCTAATGCTTCCAACAAGTCCAAGGCAATTTGATTGTCTGGAACACGGATACCGATGGTCTTACGTTTTGCATTCATCAAACGACGCGGCACCTCTTTTGTGCCTTTGAAGATAAAGGTGTAAGGACCTGGTGTGTTATTTTTCAGCAGTCGGAATGCAGAGTTATCCACTCGCGCATAGAGAGAAAGCTCCGACAAATCACGACACAGTAAAGTAAAGTTATGCTTATCATCCAGACGACGAATCTGACAGATTCGTTCCAGTGCCTGTTTGTTCTCCAACTGACAGCCAAGTGCGTACCCTGAATCAGTAGGGTAAACCACAACGCCGCCGTTACGAATGATTGCTACTGCTTGATTAATCAAGCGAGCCTGTGGGTTTTCTGGGTGAACGTAAAAAAACTGGCTCATTGTAATTCCTCATTATCGAGCCTCTCGGCTCTATATTTTTATGGGTTCTCGACTTCGTATTACTGAGTATTATTCAACGAAGGATCTATTCCCCAATCTTTCCAAACTGGTTCGACGCCAGCAGGCAACCATAGGTTCCTTCCTAGCTCCATCCACGGTGATGGGTAGTGAAAATCACTGCCTTGAGAGGCTAATAGTTTGTATTGTATAGCATAATCAGCCAAGTTGCGCCTTTCTTGTTGCGCTTGCTGTGGCTGTGCAACTTCCATCGCATCACCACCCGCTTCGACAAACGCTGCTAGAAGACGCTTAATCCACTTCGCTGTCAACTTATATCTACCAGGATGCGCTAATACCGCCATTCCACCAGCCGCATGGATAGCATCAACCGCATCCTTCATCGAACACCAATTCGGTGGTACATAACCTGGGTTATTACGCGTTAGGTATTTTTTAAACACCATTTGCATGGTTTTTGCGTAACCATTATCTACCAACCATTTCGCGAAATGCGCTCTTGTCACTGGAGCATCACCGGCGATTTGCCTTACCTCTTCAAGCACACCTACTCGAGTTGCTTTTTGTAGTCGCTCTGCAATTAACTCAGATCGTGTTATGCGATGCTGCTTCTGTTGTTCTATGAGGGCAGATAATTGTTCATTTTCCGGATCGATATTCAGGCCGACAATATGAATGTCTTTGTTTTGCCAGACGGTCGATATCTCAATGCCATTGATGATTTTTATCGGCAAATTATTATCTTGAACGTATTGCTTAGCTAACGCCAAACCGTCAACCGTATCGTGATCAGTGATCGCCAAAACCTCGATATCAAAACTCAGCGCCCTTTCCACTAAATCTTTAGGTTCTAACCGACCGTCCGATGCAGTGGTGTGACTATGTAAATCAATTCTCATATTTTTATCGTTTTAATGCCGTTTTGGGGTTGACTTTTTACTCTCGCACTAGTTAACTAGTACACAAATACAAAGTATGTAATTTAAGGTTCACCATGTTACAAGAATTTAACCAAAACCAAAAAGCGAAAGTTGCGGTTTGTCTTAATAAGGCAAACTCATCAGATCTTGCTTGGTGGCGCACTTGGACTAGTTCTTGGTGGGCAAACGTATACTTCTAGTTTATAGAACCAAACGTTGTAAAGCCCGCTACTTAAGCGGGCTTTTTTGTTTTGTTGCTCATTTCACATTCAACTGCCTAAACATTAATCGAATATAGCCAACTCTAGATTGGGAGAACGTTTGCTTTATGCGACTATGTACGGCAGGAAGATTTAAACAGCTACAAGGAGGTCTTGTGAACAAGGCCATTGAAATTAAGAAACTTGGACAGCTTGAAGTGCTAACGGCTTCCGTCCCTTATACTCAAGACCCGACTCGCTTGTTCCACACACTATGTGAGAACAAAACTGACAGCCTATTGCTGGAATCTGCTGAGATCGATTCAAAGCAAAATTTAAAATCCCTGCTGATCGTAGATTCAGCGGTTCGCATTGTTTGCTTCGGCCATACCGTTAGCATGCACGCCTTGACCAATAACGGTAAAAACCTACTGTCTCACCTAAACCAGAACATCCGTGGTGACGTTGAGAGCAAGTTCGATGGCGAAACGCTAACTTTGCAGTTTAACCAGCCATGCGACACGTTAGATGAAGACTCTCGCCTACGTGAAGCCTCTTCTTTCGATGCGCTGCGTTTGGTTCAGCATAGTTTTGATATTTCACAGCAAGACAAACACGCAATTTTCCTTGGTGGTCTGTTTGCCTACGACTTAGTCGCAAACTTTGAGCCGCTTGGTAATGCCGAAGCAACAAATCAGTGTCCAGATTACGTTTTCTACGTCGCGGAAACACTACTTGTTGTCGACCATCAAACGGAATCTTGCCAGCTTCAAGCGACGTTGTTTGTTGATGGTTCAGAGAAAACAGCGTTAGAGACTCGTATTGCAGAAATTAGCGCCCAATGTGCAGCGCCAAAACTGTTGCCGAGTGCAGAGCAAATAACAGATGTAACGGTAGAACCTAGCGTGTCTGATGCAGACTTCTGCCAAACCGTTCGCGACTTAAAAGAGTTCGTAGTGAAAGGCGATGTATTCCAAGTTGTACCGTCTCGTAGATTCACTCTACCTTGTCCTTCTCCACTGGCTGCTTATAAAGAACTGAAACAAAGTAACCCAAGCCCTTACATGTTCTACATGCAAGATGAGCTGTTCACTCTGTTTGGCGCATCACCAGAAAGCGCGCTTAAGTATGAAACCGATACCAACCAAATTGAAATCTACCCAATTGCAGGCACACGTCGCCGTGGTAAACGCCCTAAAGGCGAGATCGATTTCGACTTGGATAGCCGCATCGAACTTGAACTGCGTACTGACATGAAAGAAAACGCAGAACACATGATGTTGGTTGACTTAGCACGTAACGACGTCGCTCGTATTGCACAAGCGGGCACTCGCCACGTAGCAGACCTTCTAAAAGTCGACCGTTACAGCCACGTAATGCACTTGGTATCTCGTGTGGTTGGCCAACTGCGTGAAGACCTAGACGCGCTGCACGCATACCAAGCATGTATGAACATGGGCACGCTCACTGGTGCACCAAAGATTCGCGCAATGCAGTTGATTCGCGATGTGGAAGGCGCACGTCGCGGTAGCTACGGCGGTGCGGTTGGTTACCTAACTGGTGAAGGCACACTCGACACGTGTATCGTCATTCGCTCAGCTTACGTAGAAAACGGCATTGCTCAAGTTCAAGCTGGTGCAGGCGTGGTGTTCGACTCTGATCCACAAGCGGAAGCAGACGAAACGCGCGGCAAAGCACAAGCGGTAATCTCTGCTATCCAAGCAGCGCATAAGTCACAATAAGGAATAGGGTTCAGAGATGGCTAATATCATTTTTATCGACAACTTTGACTCGTTCACCTACAACCTTGTGGATCAATTCCGCTCGCTAGGTCACTCAGTCAAGATTTACCGAAACAACATCCCAGCAGAAACCATCGAACAAGCGGTAAATGAGCTTGAAAACCCAGTGGTTCTGCTATCACCAGGTCCTGGTGCACCTTCAGAGGCAGGCTCAATGCCAGAGCTTATCCAACGTATGAAAGGCAAAGTGCCAATGATTGGTATTTGTCTTGGTCACCAAGCGATTGTTGAAGCATACGGCGGCACCGTTGCTGGCGCGGGCGAAATCATTCACGGTAAGGTCTCTATGATGGAGCACCAAAACCATGCGATTTACCAAAACCTACCATCACCACTTGCAATTGCACGTTACCACTCGCTGGTTGCGACCAAGGTTCCTGAGAGCCTAACCATCACAGCAGAAGTGGATAACTTGGTAATGTCTGTTGTACATGAAGAAGATAAAGTTTGCGGGTTCCAGTTCCACCCGGAATCTATTATGACGACCTACGGAGCAACACTGTTGGCCAATGCCATCGAATGGGCACTTGAAGAACAAACTTCAGCGAACCCACTCACTGCTTAAAAAGCACTTGGCACATAAGAAATTTAGGAGAGGAAATATGGAAGCAATCATCAACCCTATTATTACCAAACTGTACGAGCAAGAATCGCTTACTCAGGAAGAGAGCCAACAGCTATTCGACATCATTATCCGTGGTGAACTAGATCCAATTTTGATGGCGTCAGCACTGACTGCACTAAAAATCAAAGGCGAAACACCAGACGAAATTGCAGGCGCGGCGAAAGCACTGCTGGCAAACGCAAACCCATTCCCTCGCCCAGAATACGATTTCGCAGATATCGTAGGTACTGGTGGCGACGGTCACAACACCATCAACATTTCAACCACTGCGGCGTTTGTTGCTGCAGCATGTGGTCTAAAAGTAGCGAAACACGGTAACCGCAGCGTTTCCAGCAAATCGGGTTCTTCTGACCTTCTTGATTCATTTGGTATCAACCTAGCTATGAGCGCAGAAGATACGCGCAAAGCGGTCGACGATATCGGTGTTGCTTTCCTATTTGCACCTCAGTACCACGGTGGTGTGCGCCATGCGATGCCAGTGCGTCAAACCATGAAAACACGCACCATCTTTAACATTCTTGGCCCACTGATTAACCCTGCTCGTCCTAACATCGAATTGATGGGCGTTTACAGTGAAGAACTGGTTCGTCCTATCGCAGAAACCATGCTACAAATGGGTATGAAGCGCGCAGCTGTAGTACACGGCAGTGGTTTGGACGAAGTAGCAATTCACGGTGAAACAACCGTTGCCGAAATCAAAGACGGTAAGATCACAGAATACAAACTAACGCCTGCAGACTTCGGTTTAGAAGCGCACCCGCTAGAAGCGATCAAAGGTGGCGATCCTGAAGAAAACAAAGCAATCATTACCAATATCCTGACGGGTAAAGGTACAGACGCACAATTGGGTGCAGTGGCAGTAAACGTTGCTCTGCTAATGCGTCTATTCGGCCACGAAGATTTAAAAGCCAACACGCAACAAGCGATTGAGGCAATGAATTCAGGCAAAGCGTACCATTTGGTACAACAACTTGCCGCACACGCTTAAGGAATTGAAGAAGATGACTGACTTCAACACTCAGCAAGCTGACAACCTGTCTGAACACGTTTCTAAGAAAGAAGCAGAAATGGCAGAAGTACTGGCGAAAATTGTCCGCGACAAATATCAGTGGGTAGCAGACCGTAAGGTGTCTCAACCGCTAAGCACATTTCAGTCTGATTTGCTGCCATCGGACCGCTGCTTCTACGATGCTCTGAGTGGCGAAAAGACTGCATTCATCACCGAATGTAAGAAGGCATCTCCTTCTAAAGGTTTGATTCGTGATCACTTCGACTTGGATTACATTGCGTCGGTTTACAACAACCATGCTGATGCGATTTCAGTCCTAACAGACGAGAAGTACTTCCAAGGTAACTTTGACTTTCTTCCTCAAGTGCGTGGTCAAGTCAAACAACCCGTTCTGTGCAAAGACTTTATGGTAGATACCTACCAAGTTTACCTAGCACGTCATTACAGTGCTGATGCTGTGCTATTGATGCTTTCTGTCCTGAATGACGAAGAGTACAAAGCGCTAGAAGAAGCAGCACACAGCCTGAACATGGGTATCCTGACCGAAGTGAGCAACGAAGAAGAGCTTCATCGTGCCGTTAAGCTAGGCGCACGCGTTATCGGCATCAATAACCGTAACCTTCGCGACCTAAGTACCGATTTGAATCGTACTAAAGAACTGGCACCGACAATTCGCGAACTAGCACCAAACGCGACGGTAATTTCAGAGTCTGGCATTTATACCCATCAACAAGTTCGTGATTTAGCGGAATACGCAGACGGCTTCTTGATTGGTAGTTCACTGATGGCGGAAGACAACCTAGAACTTGCTGTACGTAAAGTGACGTTAGGCGAAAACAAAGTCTGTGGCTTAACGCACCCAGATGACGCAGCAAAAGCGTATCAATCTGGCGCAGTATTTGGTGGCCTGATTTTTGTCGAGAAGTCGAAGCGTGCGGTCGACCTTGAAGGTGCGCGCTTAACCATGAGCGGTGCTCCACTGAACTACGTAGGCGTTTTCCAAAATCACGATATCGATTTTGTTGCTTCTGTCGTGACCTCTTTGGGTTTAAAAGCAGTGCAGCTGCACGGTCAAGAAGACCAAGCTTACGTAAACCAACTCAAAGCCGAACTGCCAGCAGCGGTAGAAATTTGGAAAGCTTACGGCGTGACTGATGCCAAGCCAGAACTGCTAGCAGACAACATTGATCGCCATTTATTAGATGCGCAAGTTGGCACTCAAACTGGTGGAACTGGTCAAGTGTTCGACTGGTCACTGATCGGCGACCCAAGTCAAATTATGCTAGCGGGCGGACTGTCGCCAGAAAATGCTCAACAAGCAGCGACACTAGGTTGCTTGGGATTAGATTTAAACTCTGGTGTAGAAAGCGCACCAGGCAAAAAAGATTCACAGAAGTTGCTCGCGGCATTCACCGCTATTCGCAACTACTAAAGCTGGATATCAGCTAAAAAATTTAAAGCTATTCGTAGCGAAAAATACGAGAAGGAATATAACGATGGCAAAACTGAATGCCTACTTTGGCGAATACGGCGGTCAGTACGTTCCGCAAATTCTAGTTCCAGCACTGGAGCAACTAGAGCAAGCGTTTATCGACGCGCAAGAAGATCCAGAATTCCGCAGCGAATTCATGACGCTTCTCCAAGAGTATGCGGGCCGTCCAACGGCTTTGACTCTAACTCGTAACCTAACCAAAGGTACGAAAACCAAACTGTACCTAAAACGTGAAGACCTACTTCACGGTGGCGCGCACAAGACCAACCAAGTGTTAGGTCAAGCTCTGCTTGCAAAACGCATGGGTAAAAACGAAATCATCGCAGAAACGGGGGCAGGCCAACACGGTGTAGCAACTGCACTAGCGTGTGCACTACTTGGCCTTAAGTGTCGCGTTTACATGGGTGCAAAAGACGTTGAGCGTCAAAGCCCGAACGTATTCCGTATGAAGCTAATGGGCGCAGAAGTTATTCCTGTCCACTCGGGTTCAGCAACGCTTAAAGACGCATGTAACGAAGCGCTACGCGACTGGTCTGCAACTTATGAAGACGCGCACTACCTACTAGGTACAGCGGCAGGTCCTCACCCATTCCCAACCATCGTGCGTGACTTCCAACGCATGATTGGTGAAGAAACGAAGAATCAGATTTTGGCACGTGAAGGCCGTCTTCCTGATGCGGTTATCGCATGTGTGGGCGGTGGTTCAAACGCTATCGGCATGTTTGCTGACTTCATCGAAGAAGAAAGCGTTCGCCTAATTGGTGTTGAGCCAGCAGGTAAAGGTATCGATACTGACCAGCACGGTGCACCACTTAAGCATGGTAAAACAGGCATCTTCTTCGGTATGAAAGCGCCATTGATGCAAGATCCAAACGGCCAAGTTGAAGAGTCTTACTCAGTATCTGCTGGTCTTGATTTCCCTTCAGTTGGTCCACAACACGCCCACCTAAACGCAATCGGCCGTGCTGAATACGACAACGTAACAGATGATGAGGCGCTAGAAGCATTCCAAGAGATTGCGCGTCACGAAGGTATCATCCCTGCTCTAGAATCTTCTCACGCACTGGCTCATGCACTGCGTATGGCTCGTGAGAACCCAGAAAAAGAGCAATTGTTGGTTGTTAACCTATCTGGTCGTGGTGATAAAGATATCTTCACTGTGCATGCCATCCTAGAAGAAAAAGGAGCAATCTAATGAGCCGTTATGAAAAGATGTTTGAGCGCCTAAACGAAAAGAACCAAGGCGCGTTTGTACCGTTCGTAACGGTTTGCGATCCAAACGCAGAGCAGTCTTACAAAATCATGGAAACACTGGTTGAGTCTGGCGCAGATGCCCTTGAACTTGGTATTCCATTTTCAGATCCGCTAGCCGATGGCCCAACCATCCAAGGCGCTAACATTCGCGCGTTAGATTCAGGTGCAACACCAGATATCTGCTTCGAGCAAATCGGTAAGATCCGAGCTAAGTACCCAGAGTTGCCTATTGGCCTTCTGATGTACGCGAACCTTGTTTACTCTCGTGGTATCGAGAACTTCTATGAGCGTTGTGCAAAAGCAGGCATCGATTCTGTTTTGATTGCAGACGTACCAACTAATGAAAGTGCTGAATTTGTTGCTGCTGCAGAAAAGTTTGGTATTCACCCAATCTTCATCGCACCACCAACGGCAAGTGATGAAACACTGAAGCAAGTATCAGAGTTGGGTGGCGGATACACTTACCTACTCTCTCGTGCAGGTGTTACTGGCGCAGAAACCAAAGCAAACATGCCTGTAGGTCATATGCTCGATAGACTGAACCAATTTGATGCACCACCAGCGCTACTTGGTTTTGGCATCTCTGAGCCTGCACAGGTGAAACAAGCACTAGAATCTGGTGCGGCTGGTGCAATTTCTGGTTCAGCCGTGGTAAAAATCATTGAAGCGAACGTTGAGCAGCCACAAATTATGCTCGACAAGCTAGGTGAATTCGTTTCTGCAATGAAAGCTGCCACTCAAAAATAATTTCAGTTTGATATGACACAACAACGCCCGCTTAACATTATGTTTAGTGGGCGTTTTCTTACTATCGTGTTTATACCACGTCATTTTTTGTTCAACGCCCGCACTTTCCAAATCTATCTCAAGCAGAGCACTCAAAGAGTGTTAAGCTTGGGTAACTTAACTAACTCAATAAAGCAATGTGCAGTAAGGTTGCTACATGGAAGAAGTCAAAACACTGCTAGCCAAATGTCCTGTACTATCAGGGCTGCCAGATAAAGGGCTTAGTGAAGCAGCGCAAATGACTAAGGTTCGCTGCTTCGACGAAAAAGCACTGATTTGCAATAAAGGTGCACTTCAATCTTCTCTTATGGTCATAGCTCAAGGTGCAGTGAGAGTGAACTCAATTAGTTCAAAAGGCAAAGAAGTCACACTGATGATTTTCGAAGCTGGTGGCTGGTTTGGAGACAATGTTTTTTCTCCCGGTATGCCTCGTATTTTTGGTGCAACCGCGCATTCTGACGTGACTGTAATGGAGCTTCCTGGAGATAAATTTCGCCAATTACTCGCCAAATACCCTCAAAGTTACCCCACTATACTCGACTTACTTAGCCGCCGCTTGTGGTCTGCTATTTCTGTTATCGAAGATGACGCGATTAGAGGAATTGAAGAACGAGTCGCCAAAAGGTTGCTGCTACTTGCTGAATACCAACTTAATCAAGCGATCGATACTCGACCATGCGTTGTCAGAGTAACAAGAGAACATATCGCTAACATGATGGGGCTAACTCGTCAGAGTGTACACAAGATACTAAAACGATTAGAAAGTATCGGGATGCTAGAGCTAAACTATGGCTCAGTAACCATTACCAATCCGAAGCGCTTAGAAGAATACTTTAAAGAACTCGAGCAATAGATCCATTCAACAAACGGTAAGTATTGTCTAACGATAGCTAAAAAGCTTATGCATCTAATTGGTCAAGAGCACAACACCATTTGCGCTTAGGCAAGTGGCGCTGTGACACAAAGACCATTGAATTGACTAAGCTATATTCAATTCAGACTTCAACTCACGTTTCAAAATCTTTCCTGTCGCACTCATCGGGAGGTGCTCACGAATTTCGACATAACGAGGATATTTAAACGAGGCTAATTGCTCTTTACCCCACTTTTGTAATGAATCGGCGTCAATATATTCTTTTGGTTTAAGTACAACGTAAGCTTTTATCTCTTCTCCATACTCTTCATTTGGAATCCCTATCACCGCTACCATTGAAACTGCAGGATGAGTCATGAAAACTTCTTCAATTTCTCTGGGATAAACATTAAATCCACCTCGAATGATCAGATCTTTCATTCTATCGACAATAAATAAATTACCTGAACTGTCAAAGCGGCCCACATCACCAGTATGGAACCAACCATTTTGTAGCGCAGATTCAGTAACTTCTGGGCGATCAAGATATCCCTTCATAACATTATGACCACGCACAACAATCTCACCTTCTTCGCCTATCGGTAGTGCATTGCCTTCAATGTCGATAACTCTTACTTCGACGCCTTGAACCGGTTGACCTACCGAGCCTGGTATTCGCTCCTGATCTAAATGATTAAAACATGCAATAGGACTTGTCTCCGACAACCCGTATCCTTCTAAGATCGGCACATTAAATGTTTCTTCAAAGGTTCGAAAGATTTCGGTCGGTAATGGCGCACCACCGCTAACTGCAACACGCAATGACGAGGTATCAAATTGATGCTGCACATGAAGCAGACCGATGTACATCGTTGGCACACCAGCAAATATCGTCACCCTATGTTTTTCCACCAGCTCAAGAACATGTTTAGGCTCAAACCTAGGCACTAACACCAATGTTGCCCCGCCCAAAACACTAGCATTTAAGTGGACGGTTTGACCAAATGTATGAAATAAAGGCAAAGTTACTAAGTGAATATCATCGGCCTGGCTGCCCATAATGTTTTGTGCCACCAGAGCGTTCATTATGATGTTCTGCTGAGTCAGTTCAGCGCCTTTTGGTAAGCCTGTCGTCCCTGATGTATACAAAATCACACATGTATCATCCGCATTACGCGGTATATAATCCGGCAACGGTTGGACATCGGCTATAAACGCATTGAGAGTTATTACACCATTCCAATAGCTTTCATCTTGAGATTGAGTCAGTACGACTATGCCTTCGCATGTATCGACTTGTTCAAAGGCTTTGACACCCTCTTTTGCTATTGGCAGTTCTTTCGTCCCTTCAAAGCAGAAATAAAACTTCGCTTTTGAATCTTCTAAGTGATACTTAATTTCTCGCGCTTTCAAAAGCACATTTAATGGGACTGCAACCGCGCCAGCTTTTTGTATTGCATAATAAACAAACGCGAAAAAAGGAATGTTTGGGCATGAAATCGCAACGCGGTCACCTGGCTTTACGCCTTTATTGATTAAAGACGCTGCGATCTTGCCGGCGATCGCATCAAACTGCGCATAATTTATCTTTTCAGTGCCACATATCAACGCCGTTTTATCTGGTTTACTCGCAGCATTTCTTTGTAACGCAGCAGCAAGATTCATCATAGTCTCTTCACCTCTTACTTGTCTTTCTCGTCTAATCAGCTCAGGAGCATTAACTAAGCAAGTTATCTCTAACACTGGATCGTCAGCATTTGAGTCTCACCAGTCATTACAATTTAACATTATGTTTACAACGCAATTAGAGCCAAGAATGTAAAGCAATTAACATTTCAGAAGGCAAATTAATAAAAGTGTGAGCTTGAAAGAGATGAATTGTTATAAATATCAACCCAAGTCACTAAAAACTCTGACTGCAATAGCAAATACAAAAGCGGTTAAAATTAACAAAAAGAAAACAAATAAAGAAAAATAAACCTGAACAATCCTAAGCGCGACCCTTATA
>NZ_WXWS01000020.1:0-18239 GCF_009904715.1 Vibrio sp. V42_P2S4T144
GTAAAGGAGTGAACATCCTTGGAAACTTGGCTCTCCATTGCCCTTGTTTTCATTCAATTATGATTGAGAAACAGCGCCGTAGAGGCCAAACTGTGGGCAAAATAATAGCAAATTTAACCTTAAATTAAAATCTTATCATTTTGACCAACATAGCAACTTACGACTAAAGTTCTGCTAATTTTGACCAAATATGCCAAGTTTTTGCTTTCTCATACCCGATTAATTAAACGATGTTCCTACGATCAAATACACAGCATCCAAATCTTGCTCGGTACGACCGTATGCCAACATTATTGGTCCTATTGGTGAGTCAACACCAAAGAAGATGGAGCCAGCATTGTAAAGCGGCGCTTCGTTTAGTTTCAGATCATTATCAGACCAAACACCGCCATATTCGACCGATGCGCCCAGGTAGACTGGAGCTTCAAACAATCCGAAATCATTATCAAACCACTTATATCGGTACACCAAACTGCTGAAAAATAAGTTCTGTCCGATCAGGCTATTTCTTGGGATTCCCGATAGGCTTAAGAAGCCGCCCAACTCTCTGGGATCAAGCGGTAAAGATGAGTTTTTACTCTCTACAAAACTATATTCAGCATGTCCGACTAAAGTATGACGCTGATGACTCACTGCACCTTTAAATCGTGCAGAGATTTCATAAACGGTATCTTCAATAATTTTGTCAGTTTCTAAAAGGCTAACGCCTTGAGGACTTTGATCATGAGACACTAAATATTCGAGATCGACTAAAAGCCCACGAGTCGGAAATGCGAAATCATCAAGTGTATCTAGGCGATAATTGGCAAACAGGCCACGACGTTCAAAATCCAATTTACCAGCAGAAGCCAAAGTAGAAAGCTCAATATCTCCGGTTGAGTAGCGAGCGCCAAATCGAAGTTCTTGCCACAATGTGGGTTGGATACCTATCGCTAACTCTGTTGTAAAATCATCGTAAGTGACCGGAAAAAAGTCATTTACTGACTCTAAATCTGGTGCTTGAGGCTCTGTTAAAGGTAAGTTTCGGCTCTCACTACCATAGGAAATTCGCCCCGATACAAAAAGTTCTTGGCTAGATAAAACAGGGGAATACAACTCAGCTTCAATCAGCTTATCCGTGCCCATTTCTACGTTGAACGCCAACTCCGCGCCATGAGAGTTTAAATTGGTAAAGTTGGTCGATATTCCTATGCCGTACTGGCTATCTGTATCGAAGTCATCTTCAAGAAAAAATCGGAAGTTGAGATAATTAGGCCCCCACGACTTCTCGTTAACATCAAAAACCAACAATGTCTCACCATCCACCTCTTCAAAGTGATAAGTGATGAGCTCGAACCTATCTAACGCGTAGAGGTTTTCAACGGCTTTCTCAATTTCGGCCGTTGAAATACGACGTCCGGTTTCTAATTCAATACGATTCGTCAACAACACATCGCTGTAGTGCGTGTTATTAACAATCACTATGTCATCAACCACACGCTGATCACCATAAATCAAAGTTTTACGAACTTCTTGTTTGCGATCGATGTATTTTTGATAGTCCGCATTGGACAAGCGCAACCCTTTCAGCTTGTCTTTTAACTGCTTGGTAATATCGTACCCAGCTTGAAAAGCCCAAGGCATTTTGTCGAACTCGACAGTTTCCATGGTGCCCACATTGGGACGAATATAGATATCTTGAGGTTCAAGCTCGTCCACTTGCTGTTGTGTACTACGACGAACGAGATAGTTAGAGAGTTGGTCCGCGACAGTAAACAGCCCCGTAAATTCATCTTCGGTTTTGTAATCGGTGCTAATATCGACGGCAATAACGACATCAGCCCCCATGGCGCGAGCCACATCGACAGGCATGTTATTGACGACGCCGCCATCAACAAGCATATGGCCATTGAGCTTATAGGGAGGAAGCGCTCCTGGTACAGACATGCTAGCCATCATGGCGTCCACAAGGTAACCATTGCCCAATACGACTTCTTCTAAGGCAAGAATATCTGTCGCAACAGAACGATAAGGAATGGCAAGATCATCAAAAGAATCGAATCGCCCTAAGTTCCCTGTAGTCTCACGCAATACTCGCAACATGTTCTGGCCTTGCACCACACCCGTTGGTGCTCGTACCTCACCGAACCTTAAGCCGAGATCGGTATTAATTTGATAGCGGTCTTCATACTCTTTGTCACGAACTCGACGTTGGCTACGGTCAACACGATCTCGATAACCGCTGCCCCAATCGACGGTGTAGATAAAACTCTCAATTTCATCAGCACTCATCCCCGTGGCATAGAGCCCACCCACATAGGCGCCCATACTGGTACCGGTCACAATATCGACAGGGATCTGCATTTCTTCCAATGCTTTTAAAACCCCAATGTGTGCCGCCCCTTTCGCTCCGCCACCAGCGAGCACAACCGCCACCTTTGGTCGAGGTTCCAAGTCATCCGTTTTTGTTAGAGAGTTTGCGAGGGAAACAGAAGGAGTGATCATCAAAAAGGTACTAACCCAAAGCGCAAAGTTGCGAACCGATGGGCTTGATAACAGCTTTTTGAACATTCACTTCTTCCTTTATTGAATATCTGATCAAGTAGGGCGTGCTAGCAGTACTGTACTAACACGCCCTAATATGTACTAAGAATTAATCAGATAAACAAGCTAATGTTGTTGATTTGGCGATGCTACCAATCAAATATGCTATTTAACCAGTTTGATTTCTTCTCACACTGTTGCTTTATCTGACCGGTTTTATCCCAAACCGGCAGTTTGTAATCACTACGGCAGTTCATTTCTAAACCTCCATCAGATGTAGGCTTGAACCCTAATGTGGTGATTTCTCTTGGCCATGGGAGCTCTAAGCGCTCAGGAATACGCTGCTTCAAGTACTCTGCGTACACTCGTAATGCACCACTCGACCCCGTTAGATTCACGGGTTTATTATCGTCGCGGCCTAGCCAAATTGTCGTCACCTCACGACCATCAACACCGACAAACCAACTATCGCGGTTGTCATTACTGGTACCCGTTTTTCCTGCCAATGCAGCCCAACCAAACTGGCTTTGTAAGAAGCGGCCAGTGCCTTGAGCAACCCCTTGTTTCATCGCGTAGGTCGTTAGCCATGCAGCTTGTTCATCCACGGCTCTTGATGAACGAGGCAAGGATTGATACAGCACATTACCTTCCATATCCATGACTGAGCGCAGAGCGGTCAGTTTTGCACGCTTACCTGAATTCGTCAGAGTCTGATACATCTGTGCGACTTCGAATGGCGTCAAAGAAAACGAACCCAAAAACATCGAAGGCACTGGGCGAATTTCGTCTTTGTTCACGCCCAAACGCTCTAAAGTATTGGAGACTTCAGGAATGCCAAGTGCCATACCTAAGCGCACGGTTGGTACGTTAAGTGATTTCGCTAAAGCAATGTAAAGTGGCACATCACCACGATATTTTCTATCGTAGTTGCGCGGCGTCCACACGTTACCTTTACTGCTCTTCAGACTTAACGGCGTGTCGTGTAGCGTCGTGCCTAGGTTGTATTTATCCGGTTGTTCTAGAGCCGTTAAGTAAATCGCTGGTTTCACTAAAGAACCAATTGGACGACTGGCATTGAGCGCTCGGTTAAAGCCTTCATAACCGACACGTTTACCACCAACCATCGCACGGATTTCACCACTATGGCGATCAACGGCCACAGCAGCGGCTTCTAACTCTTTACCACCCCGTTTAGCTAGTTCTGGGATCTTTTTCGCGATAGCTTGTTCCATTTTGCTTTGCGATACTGGGTCCAGAGACGTAAACACGCGCAGTCCGGTCTCTGCTTTAAATCGCTCCCCAACTTTTTCTTTTAATTCAATGCTCAATTGTTGGAAATAAGCTGGCTGACGGCTCGCAATACGTGGCTTGCTTTGCGTATCGAGTGGACGACTTACAGCTTGTTCATACTGCTCTGAAGTCAACATGTTTTGCTGCATTAACAGGCGCAGAACGAGATCACGACGCTCTTTCGTTCTCTCAGGGTAACGAATTGGGTTGTAGTAAGACGGTCCTTTTACCATCCCAACTAACATCGCCAGCTGATCGATTCGCAACTCCTGAATTGGCTGCCCAAAATAGTAACGCGACGCCAAGCCAAACCCGTGGATCGCTTCACCTCCACTTTGACCTAGGTACACTTCGTTGAGGTAGGCTTCTAAGATACGATCTTTGCTGTAACGGTAATCCAAAATTAGCGCGATATACGCTTCTCGAACTTTACGCCACAGTGTTTTATCACGAGTCAAAAACAGGTTTTTTGCCAATTGCTGAGTCAGCGTACTACCACCTTGAACAGTACGACCGGCCTTAATGTTCGCAACCAATGCACGTGCAATCGCCAGCGGTGACACCCCGTCATGTTGATAAAAATCCCGGTCTTCGGTCGCAAGCAGTGCATCCACTAAAATTTCAGGGAACTGATCACGACGTAAGAAAAGACGCTGTTCATCACGGTCTTTCTCCAGCATGCCCAACATCTTCGGTTCTAGGCGCAAGTAACCAAGGTCTCCTCGAGATTCTAAAGACTGAATACGTTGCAAGCCGGAATCAGAGAAATGCAGCATAATGTGACGATCCGGCTCGGGACCATCGGCAAACTCGAATGGACGGCGAATCAATTCAATCCGAGTGGAAGAAGAGGAATATTCGCCTGGGTAACGAGGTTGACTCACTTTACGGTAATTCAACACATCTAGCTCGTTGCGCAGTTCTTGGATGGTGATATTCTCACCAGGGCTTAGATTCAAGATACGGGCATAAACCACCGTTGGCAGCTCAAACAGCTGGCCTTCAAAGCGTTCTTTCACCACACTATCTAAGTAAATCCCAACAAACAGCAAAACAGCGGCAAGTGCAACGCCAGCTTTCCAGCTAAACGACCACAGAACTTTCAACCACGAACGTTTCTCGTTAGTCGGTTTTTTACTCGGCGTACGTCGAGTCTGTTTTGCGGTTCCTTTATTGGTTGTACTTTTCTTCGCTGGCGCTTTTTTCGCGCTAGGCTTCTTGCTGTCAGTCATTATTCAATTGTCTTTTTGTTTTCGTTGTTGCTACATGATTGGCAGGATCATCTGGCCAAACGTGTTTTGGGTAGCGCCCTTTCATCTCTTTTTGAACGTCTTTGTAGCTTCCGTTCCAGAAAGCCGCCAAGTCCGACGTTACTTGCAATGGACGTTGTGCCGGTGAAAGCAGTTCAAGCACCAAACGCTTGCGGCCAAGAGCCACCGTTGGGGAACCACTCTCCCCAAATACTTCTTGCATACGCACCGATAATATCGGCTCGTGGCCATATTGGTAACGGATACGCTTCTTTGAACCTGTGGGTAGTTGGTAATGCTCAGGTAACCATTCATCCAGTTGTTGATTGAGTGGCCAACCTAATAGAGCATTAAGCGCTTCGACCAAGTTTATCTTGCTCAGGTCTTTAACCGAGCTGACAGACGTCATGTATGGTTCTAACCACTCCTCTAATGAATCCAGCAAACTGGCTTCATCAAACACTGGCCATGACTGCTCAGGTAACCATTCCACCGCACAACGAATCCGAGCCAACAAGCTCTCCGCTGCCGGTGTCCAGTTTAGACTCTGTAAGCCCTGGCGGCGGACATACGTGAGTAAAGCTTGTGTCATTTTTTCTTTGCCCGGGCTTGGCAACGGCTCGCGTTCAACGACCAGCAGACCGAGTTTTGTTTGTCGCTCAGCTATTAGACGGCCTCTTTTTTCATCCCAGTCCACTACTTCTTCAGACGAAAATAGCGTATCAAAGGTCGTTCGCAATATATTGACATCCAATTCACATGCCGAATGAATTTGACTTGAGTTAGAATGAGAACGCATTAAGTCAACGGCAACCAAATACTCACAGCCACCTAGCATGTCTTCCTGACGACATTCTGCACCATGACCATTAGCCAAAGTAAATCGCCCAAATTGATTTGTGCGCTGCTGCGCAATGCGATCTGGAAATGCCAAACTTAACACCAGCGGTAATGCATCTTCATCCACGCCTTTCAGGTCAAATACCGTATCCAATTTGTACGCTAGAGATTGAGCACGCTTGAACAACATCGACTTTTTTGGATGAGTACCAACAAGCCAACGATGCAAGCTATGAGCGATATTGGTAACACTCCTCTCTGGCTCTTCAATCAGTGCGACCGCCGCCAAAGCAGCATTTAACATCTTATCACTGTAAGATTGCGCTTTAATTAGCATCGCAGCCGCACGAGGCTCAACGCCTAGTTCATGCGCCTGTTTTCCTTCGGACGTTAATTGCCCTTTTTCCGTCAGTAGTCCCAATGACACCAATAGCTGCTTCGCTTGTTCCAATGACGCATTAGCTGGAACATCAAGCCACTTTAGATCGTGGATATCACTCGCTCCCCAAAAGGCAAGCTCCATAACTAAACTAGCCAAATCGGAATGCAAAATTTCGGGTTGGGGAACTAGCGGTTGCTGCTTGAACTGGCTTTCAGAATAAAGACGAACACAAATGCCCTCTTCTATTCGTCCCGCTCGTCCTGCACGCTGAATCGCTGAAGACTGTGCAATGCGTGTTTGCTCTAAGCGTGTTAAACCGTTTTTCAAATCAAAGCGGGCAACACGCTCTAACCCAGAATCAACGACGAGGCGAATGCCTTCAATCGTTAGTGAAGTTTCTGCAATGTTGGTCGCTAGAACGACTTTACGCTTACCTTGTTCTGCTGGCGTAATCGCTTTTTGTTGATCTGCAAAACTCAGTTGACCATAAAGTGGGCATACGTCGATATCATCCGCTAAATGAGACAACCGCTCTTCAACTTGTTTTATGGCACCAACACCCGGTAGGAAAGCTAACAAAGATCCAGACTCTTTGTTCATAAGACTTTCTATTGTTTTTGCCATACTCGTAGGTAAATGCTCGTTCACACCTAACGGCTGGTAGCGCATTGCCACATCAAAGCTCCGCCCTTCAGATTCAATGTAACTGGCTTCCGGCAACAACGATTGTAATGCTTGTTGGTCAAGCGTTGCCGACATTACCACCAGCTTGAGATCGTCTCGCAATGCCTCTTGAACTTCTAAACTGAATGCCAAAGCGGTATCGGCATGAATGCTGCGTTCATGAAACTCATCAAAGATCAGTAGATCAACCCCATCCAGTTCAGGGTCAGTTTGGATCATCCTGGTCATGATCCCTTCGGTCACGATCTCCAGCTGCGTTGCAGAACTTACCTTTGCCTCGCCACGAACTCGATAACCCACGCGTTGACCAACTTGTTCTCCCAATTGCTCAGCAAGATAACGGGCAATGTTACGCGCCGCGAGTCGTCTTGGCTCAAGCATGATGATTTTTCCAGCAACCGAATGATTTAAGAGTAACTGCAAAGGGAAGTAAGTCGACTTACCGGCACCAGGCGCCGCTTTTAAGATCACTTGATGTTGATTTTTGACCGCCGTCAGCAACTCAGGCATCACGGCTTCAATCGGCAATTGTGACAAAGGAAATACCTTATGGTGTAATGGTGGCAACATTGTACATAAAAAATTTTTTGTCTAAATAAGCAAATGCATTTCACACCCGTTTTAGAGTCCGCCACTCTACTCAAACGTTATAAACGCTTTCTTGCCGATATCGAGCTCGATACTGGTGAAATCCGTACAATCCACTGCGCAAATACAGGTGCAATGACGGGTTGTGCAACGCCCGGAAACAAAGTTTGGTTTTCTACTTCCGACAACCCGAAACGAAAATACCCCAATAGTTGGGAGTTGAGTGAGACCGAACAAGGCCACCGTATTTGTATCAACACCGCGCGTGCCAATCAATTAGCCGTAGAGGCTATTGAAAATAATGTCATTTCAGAGCTTTATGGTTATGACACACTTCAAACTGAGGTGAAATACGGCAATGAAAATAGCCGAATTGATATCTTGCTCAGCGCAGACGACAAGCCAAAGTGCTATATAGAAGTGAAAAGCGTCACTCTTCTTGATGAGACCGACTCTACTGGACAAGGATACTTCCCAGATGCGGTCACGACTCGGGGACAAAAACACCTGAGAGAGCTCACAGAAATGGCACAAAATGGAAGTAGAGCCATACTTTTATTCACTGTTTTACATTCAGGTATTGAAAAAGTATCCGCGGCGCACCATATAGACGCGAAATATTCACTATTACTCAAACAAGCACAAGACGCTGGAGTGGAAGTTCTCTGCTACAAAGCTGAACTGAGCGATACTGGAATGAAGCTGATTTCCGCTATTGATTTTATCAATTAAGAGAAAAAATGATGTCGTCTTCACATTGACGATAACTTTGCGATTCAGTATTTGCTTGCACCGCCTCTTTTTGCTATAGATACCCGCCTTAAATTGACTGCGTAGCAGTTGACTAGGTGTAAGTAGGAGATGCTGTATGCCAGAATCAAAGAAGAAAACGATAGGCATCCTAGCCATTGCCGGCGTGGAGCCATATCAGGAAAAACCTGGTGAAGAGTACATGTCACCAGAGCAGGTTGAACACTTTACGAAAATCTTAACAGCTTGGCGCGACCAGCTAAGAGCTGAAGTGGATCGTACTGTTCACCACATGCAGGACGAAGCAGCAAACTTCCCAGATCCAGTTGACCGCGCCTCTCAAGAGGAAGAGTTCAGCCTAGAACTGCGTAACCGTGACCGCGAACGCCGTTTGATCAAGAAGATTGAAAAGACTTTGGATAAAATCAAAGAAGACGATTTTGGCTTCTGTGAGTCTTGTGGCGTAGAGATTGGCGTTCGCCGTCTTGAAGCACGTCCAACCGCTGACCTTTGTATTGACTGTAAAACACTTGCAGAAATCAAAGAGAAGCAAATGCAAGGTTAATCACCCAGCATTATGATTGTTGAAGGGAGCTCAGGCTCCCTTTTTGTTTTGGCTACCTTCGCACCCTATTTGTTTACTAAATTCGAGATACACGCATGACACGCTATGTAGGTCGATTCGCCCCATCTCCTTCTGGTCCACTGCATTTTGGTTCACTGATTGCCGCTCTTGGCAGTTATTTTCAAGCAAAAGCACAAAACGGAGCTTGGTTAGTACGTATTGAGGACTTAGACCCACCAAGAGAAATGCCAGGTGCAGCGCAACTTATCCTAGAGGCACTCAAGGCCTATCAGCTGCATTGGGATGGAGAAGTGGTATACCAGAGCGAACGTCACGACCTTTACCAAGCTCAAATAAACAAATGGCTCGAAAATGGGGAAGCCTATTATTGCCAATGTACTCGTAAGCAAATTAAAGAGCATGGCGGTTTTTATCCTGGCACTTGCCGCGATAAAAACTTGAAAGAAGGCGCGATTCGCCTAAAAATGACCAAGCCTGTCGCTCATTTCCTCGACCAAAAGCGGGGAACCATTACTATTCCAGAGCAACTCGTTAATGAAGATTTCATTATTAAACGTCGAGATGGATTATTTGCTTATAATCTTGCGGTAGTATTGGACGACATCGACCAAGGCGTCACAGAAGTCGTGCGAGGTGCAGACTTAATCGAGCCGACAGGGCGTCAAATTAGCCTGTACCAAATACTTGGTCAGCCAGAAGTTAGCTACTTGCATTTACCATTGGCGATGGACAACAACGGCAATAAATTGTCGAAACAAAATCACGCGACGGCTATTGATATAGATACACCAAAACCTACTCTATTGCGCGCCATGACATTTTTAGGTTTCGAGATACCTGAAACCGTAAGGGCGGCCAACATAGAAGATATTCTTCGTTGGGGCTGCGAAAACTGGCGCTTGGAACAGCTTCCAGCAGAGATCGAGATCACACCGTGATTCTCAAATGGCATTGTGTAGGCTATCATTAGCCGCAAATTAGGCCCTAGAGGCGTATAAAACTAACCAAAGCAAGATTGGATTAAACCCAGTTATTGCCAGATGCACATGAATACAAACGACTATACACCAAGCGAACCTGCCACAATTCCAGAGCTCGCTCTCAATGTAATAACTCGTGAAGAGCACAACATTTCGCGTAAGCAGATCAGTGATAATGCGCTGAAGGTACTGTACCGCCTAAATGGTGCTGGTTTCGATGCTTTTCTTGTGGGTGGCGGGGTTCGAGACTTACTGCTTGGACAAAAACCAAAAGATTTTGACATTGCGACCAACGCAACGCCGGAACAGATCAAACAGCTATTTCGTAACTGCCGTTTGATTGGTCGCCGCTTCCGCTTGGCTCATATTATGTTTGGCCGAGACATCATTGAGGTTGCGACATTCCGTGGTCACCACCAAGAGCAAAAGAATAAGAGCATTTCTCAGCAATCAAAAGAGGGTATGCTGCTGCGTGACAACGTCTACGGCACCATCGATGAAGATGCTGAGCGCCGTGATTTCACGATTAACTCGATGTACTACAACATCGCAGATTACTCGATTCACGACTACGCACGTGGTATTGAAGATTTAGAAGATCGCCTAATTCGACTGATTGGTGATCCAGAAACACGCTACCGTGAAGACCCTGTGCGCATGCTGCGTGCGGTTCGTTTCGCGGTAAAACTAGACTTTGATATTGAAGAAGACACCGCAGCGCCAATCGAACACATGGCACCGTTGCTCGGTGACATTCCGTCAGCGCGTCTTTTTGAAGAGTCACTCAAATTATTGCAATCCGGTCATGGCTTAGAAACCTACCACCTACTGCGTGAGTACAACCTATTCCAGCAACTATTCCCGACGATTGCAGCGCACTTTACAGAAGATTACTCCTCTCACACTGAGCAGATGTTGGATCTTGTCCTAGATTCTACCGACATGCGCATCGAAGATGGGAAACGCATCAATCCAGCATTTATGTTTGCTGCAATGCTGTGGTACCCACTGTGTGCGAAAGCCGATGAACTGATGGAAGAGCGCAACTTAGGCCATTACGACGCCATTATGGAAGCGAGCAACATCATTCTTGACGAGCAAGTTCGCACAATTGCCATTCCAAGACGCCACACCGCAACCATTCGCGAGATTTGGCAGTTACAGCTTCGTCTTCCACGACGTAACGGTAAACGTGCATTCCGTCTTATGGAGCTCAATAAATTTAGAGCTGGCTTTGATTTTCTTGAAATGCGCGGTGAAATTGAAGGTGGTGACACTCAGAAGCTTGCCAAGTGGTGGGAAACTTTTCAAAATGCAGGCCGAGAAATGCGTCAAGCAATGGCTGCCGACTTAGACGGTCAATCACCGAAAACAGGCCAGCGCCGCCGTAAAACTTATCGCAAGAAAAAGAGTAAGCCCAAATCATGATTACAGCGTACATTGCGGTAGGCAGTAACTTGGCTGATCCTGTCAGCCAAGCGAAGCAAGCGATTGAAGCATTAAAAACGCTGCCTAAATCAGAGTTTGTTCAAGCTTCTTCGCTATACAGCAGCACGCCAATGGGGCCACAAAACCAACCGGATTACATCAATGCGGTTGTGTCTATTAACACCAGCTTGACGCCTATTGAATTGCTCAATTGCACACAAGCTATAGAGCAAGAACAAGGGCGTGTCCGTAAAGACGAACGCTGGGGACCAAGAACCTTGGACCTCGACATTGTGCTTTATGGCAATGAGGTGATTAATTCCGAGAGGCTGATCGTTCCTCATTATGGAATGAAAGAGCGTGAATTCGTACTCTACCCTCTTGCGGAAATTGCACCAAGTTTACAACTCCCTGATGGGACCGAGGTCTCTGAACTACTGGAACAAGTAGATAGAAACGGCCTCAGTATCTGGCAGTCATAGCCAACTCCTAGTAAGGATAAAACCATGAAAAAAATGACCATCAACGACCTAATCAAGTGGAAGCAAGAAGGTCGTAAATTTGCTACTTCAACCGCTTATGATGCGAGCTTTGCCCAACTGTTTGAAAGCCAAGAAATGCCAGTACTTCTTGTTGGTGATTCTCTAGGTATGGTTTTGCAAGGTCACAACGATACTCTACCAGTAACGGTCGATGATATCGCTTACCATACTCGTTGCGTACGCGCTGGTAGCCCAAATTGTTTGTTGATGGCAGACATGCCATTCATGAGCTACACCACCCCAGAGCAAGCTTGCGAAAATGCGGCTAAACTGATGCGTGCTGGTGCCAATATGGTAAAAATTGAAGGTGGTGACTGGCTTGTCGACACGGTGAAAATGCTCACTGAACGATCAGTTCCAGTTTGTGCTCATCTTGGTTTAACTCCTCAAGCTGTTAATATTTTTGGTGGTTACAAAATCCAAGGTCGCGATCAAGAAAAAGCAGACCGCATGGTAAAAGACGCATTAGCGCTGCAAGAAGCAGGCGCTCAAATCGTCTTACTAGAGTGCGTACCAGCTGAGCTTGCTGAACGTATTACGCAAGTGCTTGAGGTTCCTGTTATCGGTATTGGTGCAGGTAACGTAACAGATGGTCAAATTCTCGTAATGCATGATATGTTTGGTATTTCTGCCAACTACATGCCGAAATTCTCCAAAAACTTTCTTGCTGAAACAGGTGATATGCGCAAAGCCGTTGCTAAATACATTGAAGATGTAGCCAACGGTGTATTCCCAGACGACGCTCATACCATTGCCTAGAGGATAAATGCATGCAAACTTTTGCGGAAATCTCAGCAGTTCGTGAACACCTTAAAACCTTTAAACGTGAAGGTCGTAAAGTGGCGTTTGTCCCTACCATGGGCAACCTTCACGAAGGCCACTTAACTTTAGTGCGTAAAGCACGCGAATACGCTGATATCGTTGTCGTAAGCATCTTTGTTAATCCGATGCAGTTTGATCGTGCAGACGATTTAAATAATTACCCACGCACGCTAGAGGAAGACTTAAGCAAGTTAACCTCTGAAGGGGTCGATGTGGTATTTACGCCAACACCAGAAGTTATCTACCCTGAAGGTCTGGATAAGCAAACCTTCGTCGATGTCCCTGGCCTATCAACAATTCTCGAAGGCGCGTCTCGACCAGGTCATTTCCGTGGCGTGACGACGATTGTGAATAAGCTGTTTAACATCGTACAACCGGATGTCGCGTGCTTCGGCGAGAAGGACTTCCAACAACTTGCTGTTATCCGCAAGATGGTTGATGACCTAGCAATGGACATTGAAATCATCGGTGTACCAACCGTACGTGAAATGGACGGTTTAGCAATGAGTTCACGCAATGGCTTGCTTACGCTGGACGAGCGTCAACGTGCGCCTGTACTTGCTCGTACAATGCGTTGGATCAGTAGTGCCATTCGCGGTGGCCGCGATGACTACGCATCGATCATCGAAGATGCAAGCGACCAACTTCGAGCTGCAGGTCTGCACCCTGATGAGATCTTCATTCGTGATGCTCGTACATTACAAGTGATCACACCAGAAACGACACAAGCTGTCATTCTGATGTCTGCGTTCCTAGGCAAAGCTCGTCTTATCGATAACCAAACGGTAGATATGGTTGTCGAAGCGAAGGAAGAAGCTGAATCTAACAATACAAACTCAGAGAACGCAGAGTAAGCTCTGAGCCATAAAAGTAAAAAGGTCGACTCTTAGTCGACCTTTTTTATACTCTACGTATAGACGCAATCTAACCCTTCAGGGCGAGTTTTAAACCGCTTGTGCAGCCACATCCACGCTGGAATATCACGTTTTATCATTTTCTCAAGCTCTTGGTTCAAGATGCTTGCCGCTTTAACCGCATTACGTCTCTCGAAACGCTCGCTAATGTCTTTTCCAATGTACAGCGTGTAATGGTGATTTTTACTCACTGTAACGCCAGATATAACCGCGCACTTTGTTGCATCAATGAGAACACTAGACCCGACGGTACTCGCCGCTTGTTCAACAGCAAAAAACGGCGCAAAAACAGAATGGCTAACGCCATAATCATGGTCGGGCAAATACCAAAGTCGATGACCATTTTTCAGAACTTTGAGCATTGATTTCACATCTTTTCGATCAATCATTTGATGTCCAAAACGAGTTCGACCTCGATGTTGAATAAACTCATAAGCAGGATTCGAATTTGGGCGATAAACGCCATAACCTTGGGCAAACTGGCTAAAAATACGAGCGGTTATCTCCAAGTTTAAATGGTGACTGCACACCACCAACACACCACGTCCATTATTTTCCTCAGCGAGTAAACGATCTTTTCCAACAATAGAGGCTATCCGACGTATCCGCCAATCTGGCCAAAACCAAGCGATACCGGTTTCGATGATCGCCATTCCAGTATATTGAAAATTTTTTCGTACTACGTCCTTACATTGCCAATCCGTAAAATCAGGGAAACACAGCTGGAGATTACGCAGAGCGATCTTGTGTCGGCGCTTCATTACATGCATCGCAATACAGCCGATGCTTCTACCTAAGATTCGCAATACTACGTATGGCAGTACATTAACAAGAATCGCTAAAGATCCAAATGCCAGCCATACAGACCAATATTTGGGCTTAAGTAACTGATAGGAGAAAGGCGGCAGCGGGACAATATTCATAGGATCACTCATTTATTACAAATGATTGAAACCTACCATGATAAAAACCGAAAAATTGTATGGGTATGTATTGTTATGCACGCGAAAGAGCAGCGTGAATCGCCGCTCTTTGCTTTATGAGAATGGCTTAGCTTCTTAGCCCAATCCCTTTGGTTACTAGATAATGCGCAATGGCATACAGTGCAACAACAAACACTGCAAGTACACTAAATGAAGTGACAATGCCCACATCCGAGACACCTAAAAAGCCGTAGCGAAACGCATTCACCATGTAGACGATTGGGTTGATCTTAGAAACGCCTTGCCAAAATTCAGGCAGCAGACTGATCGAATAAAAGACTCCTCCCAAGTAAGTTAAAGGAGTCAATACAAACGTAGGGATGATCGAAATATCGTCAAACGTTTTTGCGTAAACCGCATTGATCAAGCCACCGAGAGCAAATACAACCGACGTCATGAAGACAGTCGCGACAATAATGCCCCAGTGCTTCACTTGCAAATCAACGAACAAAAGTGACACACAAGTAACAATTGCACCGACCAACAAACCTCGAGTCACGCCGCCCATCACGTAGCCAGCAATAATCACATAGTTTGGTACCGGTGCCACCAGCAGTTCTTCAATGTTCTTCTGTAGCTTTGCACTAAAGAATGACGACGCCACGTTCGAGTATGAGTTGGTGATCACCGACATCATGATCAAACCTGGAACAATGTACTCCATGTAACTAAAGCCGCTCATCTCACCAATTCGAGAGCCAATAAGATTGCCGAAAATGATGAAGTACAACGTCATCGTAATGGCTGGCGGCACTAAGGTTTGCACCCAAATACGTGTAAAACGAGTGACTTCTTTGCTCAGCAAGCTGCGAAATGCCGTCCAATATAAACCGTACATTTAAATACTCCCCTCTCTTACAATGCTGACAAACAACTCTTCAAGTCGGTTGGCTTTGTTACGCATTGAGAGAACTTTAATGCCATGCTCTGTTAACTGACTGAATACCGAATTCAATCCTTGGCTTTTATCTAGTTCTATCTCTAAAGAGCCATTAACAATACTTTGTCGATTAACACCTTCAAGCTCGGGCACCTCGACTTCTGACTCAACATCCAAGATAAATGTTTCGACGCTTAGCTTACCTAGTAACGCCTTCATGGTGGTATTTTCAATCAGCTCACCACGATTAATAATGCCGATATTTCGACACAGCATCTCCGCTTCTTCTAGGTAGTGTGTCGTTAAAATAATCGTAATTCCTTGCTCTTGGTTGATCTCTTTCAGAAACCCCCACATTGAGCGGCGTAGTTCAATATCCACTCCAGCCGTTGGTTCATCTAAAATGAGTAACTGCGGCTCGTGCATCAAAGCTCTTGCGATCATTAAACGACGCTTCATCCCACCGGATAGGTTACGAGCACGCTCTTGGCGTTTTTCCCATAAATCCAATTTTTTCAGGTATTTTTCTGCTCTTTCTTTGGCTAATACTTTAGACACACCGTAATAGCCAGCTTGCTGCATCACAATTTGCTCAACGGTTTCAAACTGGTTGAAGTTGAACTCTTGTGGCACCAAGCCTAAATTCTGCTTGGCCAATTCGAGGTCGGTATCAATGTCATAACCGAAAACTTTCGTCGTTCCGGAGGTTTTATTCACTAAGGAGGAAATGATACCAATCGTGGTCGATTTTCCTGCACCATTGGGACCCAGAAGCGCGTAGAAGTCACCCTTTTTCACTTGGAGACTTATACCTTTTAACGCCTCAAAGCCACCTGCATACGTCTTGCGCAGTTGTTCAATTTCTAATGCGTACATAAGGTCTTGATTGCCGTTTGTTTGTGATTACTAATACCGACTCATATTTATCAGCGGTTTACTACAAAATCGCCTTGGGTATCGTACTGGAGGTCCATCAGTTTATCGTTGAATAACGATGATTACAAATAAACCTTTCGATAATATTGGAAATATAACCCTTACCTCGTAAAGGTTATCTCTGAGTAAGACAAAATAGAGCATAAAAAAACGCAACAGGACACTGTTGCGTTTTTAACTGTCAGAATGATTACGCCGTTATGCGCTGATACTGGTCTGCCTCAACATGTGCCACCGCCGCATTCAATGCTTCGTAACGGAATTGGTACATATTTTCATCAGGCACAAGGTCAATCACATGGAATTTCTCTAGCTGTTCTCGTGTTCGCTCATTCGGGCATAATAAATACACGGCACAATTGGCATCGAGAGCATCCTTAATCGCATTCTCTAACGCCAAACCGACGGTCACATCAATCATTGGTACATCCGTAAGATCGAGAATCATCACGTCATAGTCCGAAATACTAGAGTGCTGACGTGAAATGGCTTTAGAAACACTAAAGATCATCGGACCGGAAAGATAAAAGAACAGCACTTTACCATTAGCACGATCCAACAAACCACGCTCGCTGTCAGTCAGCGGCACATCATCTTCATCCGCGTCGCTGATCGCTTTTACTTGTCGCGCCTGCTCTCGGCTCAAACGCTCGATGATGATAATGTTCGAGATAAAGACGCCTAAACCCACCGCAACGATAAGATCAACGAATACTGTAAGCAACATAACGCCATACATCACCGCCATTCCGGAAAAGCTTACCTTATGTGCCCTCTGAATAAAGCTCCAGTCTAGGATGTTAAAGCCAACATACACCGCAATGCCTGCTAACACAGCCATCGGGATTGGCTCTGTTAACCCGCCAGCAACCAGTACAACCAACGCCAACATTAGTGCACGAATCACACCAGATAATGGCGAACGAGCCCCAACTTGGATATTCGTTACCGTCCCCATGGTAGCCCCCGCCCCCGGCAGCGCACCAAACAAGCCTGAGATCATGTTAGCTAACCCTTGACCTCGCAGCTCTTTATCTGAGTCGTGTTCTTTACGAGTTAATGAGTCACCGATAACCGCCGTTAACAAAGTATCAATACAACCTAATGTGCCGAGCACTAATGCATCAATGACCATCTCGACAAACATATCTGTGTCAATATAAGGGGCGACGAGAGAAGGTAACCCAGCAGGAATTTCACCGATACGACGAATATCTTCTGTATCAAAGAGAATCACAGACAATAAAGTTACCGCGACCAATGCCACGAGCTGTGCAGGAACGTATTTACGATATTGCTTAGGGAAGAAAAAAAGAATCCCCAAAGTCAGTAGTCCCAAAAACAACTCACTGAATTTAAGGTTAGAAATGGTCTCCGGCAAAGCAGATAACGTTCCGAGTACTCCCCCTGAAGGCGCAGCATGTCCCATCAAAGGCGATAACTGCAGAATGATAAGAATCACACCAATGCCAGACATAAACCCGGAAATAACGCTATAAGGCATTAAGGTAACGTATTTACCCAGTTTTAACGTCCCCAATAGGATTTGGAATGCGCCAGCCATCATGACAACCGTGAAAGTCATAGCCATGCCCGTTTCTGGGTATTTCGCCATCATACTGGTTAATACTGCGGTCATGATTACCGTCATTGGCCCTGTCGGTTCTGATATTAACGTATTAGAACCACCAAATAACGAGGCAAACAAACCGACCATTATTGCCCCCCAAAGGCCGGCCTCAGCACCGGCTCCGGATGCAACACCAAACGCTAACGCCAGAGGGAGAGAGATAATCGCCGTGGTTACCCCGCCAAATACATCCCCTTTGAAATTGATATCTTCAAAACGACTACCGAACAC
>NZ_WXWS01000049.1:0-18074 GCF_009904715.1 Vibrio sp. V42_P2S4T144
ATATTGTTATTCATAAGAGTGTACTGTTCCCCTCTTTTATCTGGGGATAGCTGGCTCAACGGCGAAGCAGTACGTATTTTTTTCTACTAAAAAGGTAGGTATGTCATGGCAGAGCAATTTGCTAAAGCTTGGGAAGGTTTTGCTGCAGGCGACTGGCAAAACGAAGTAAACGTTCGTGATTTCATTCAGAAGAACTACACTCCGTACGAAGGCGACGAATCTTTCCTAGTTTCTGAAGGTACTGAAGCGACTAACAAGCTTTGGGCTAAGGTAATGGAAGGCATCAAACAAGAGAACTCGACTCACGCTCCTGTTGATTTTGATACTTCAGTTATCTCTACCATCACTGCTCACGATGCAGGCTACATCGAAAAAGACCTAGAAACTATCGTAGGTCTTCAAACTGACGCTCCTCTAAAACGTGCGATCATCCCTAACGGTGGTATCCGCATGGTTGAAGGTTCATGTAAAGCCTACGACCGCGAGCTAGACCCACAAGTTAAAAAAATCTATACAGAATACCGTAAAACTCACAACCAAGGCGTTTTCGATATCTACACTCCTCAAATCATGGCGTGTCGTAAATCTGGCGTACTGACTGGTCTTCCAGATGCATACGGTCGTGGTCGTATCATCGGTGACTACCGTCGTGTTGCTCTATACGGTATTGACTTCCTAATGAAGGATAAATTCGCGCAGTTCTCTTCTCTACAAGAGCGTTTTGAGAACGGCGAAGACCTACAAATGACAATGCAGCTTCGTGAAGAGATCGCAGAGCAACACCGTGCTCTAGGTCAAATCAAAGAAATGGCTGCAAAATACGGTTGTGATATTTCTCGTCCTGCTGAAACTGCGCAAGAAGCTATTCAGTGGACTTACTTCGGTTACCTAGCTGCTGTTAAATCTCAAAACGGTGCGGCTATGTCTCTAGGTCGTACTTCTACGTTCCTAGACATCTTCATCGAACGTGATATCGCGGCTGGTAAGCTAACTGAAGAACAAGCTCAGGAAATGATCGACCACTTCGTAATGAAACTACGTATGGTTCGTTTCCTACGTACTCCTGAGTACGATGATCTATTCTCTGGCGACCCTATCTGGGCAACTGAGTCTATGGGTGGTATGGGTCTTGACGGTCGTACGCTAGTTACTCGTACAAACTTCCGTTTCCTAAACTCACTATACACTATGGGTCCTTCTCCAGAGCCAAACATCACTGTTCTTTGGTCTGAGCAACTACCTGAAGGCTTCAAGAAGTTCTGTGCGAAAGTATCTATCGATACTTCTTCTATTCAGTACGAAAATGACGACCTAATGCGTCCAGACATGAACTCTGACGACTACGCGATCGCATGTTGTGTATCCCCAATGGTTGTTGGTAAGCAAATGCAGTTCTTCGGTGCTCGTGCGAACCTTGCGAAAACAATGCTTTACACCATCAACGGTGGTGTGGATGAGAAGCTAAAAATCCAAGTTGGCCCGCAAATGCCTAAGATCGAAGGCGATGTTCTTAACTACGATGAACTGTGGGAGAAAATGGACCACTTCATGGATTGGCTAGCGAAACAATATGTGACTGCACTAAACGCTATCCACTTCATGCACGATAAGTACAGCTACGAAGCGGCACTAATGGCTCTACACGACCGTGACGTTAAACGTACTATGGCTTGTGGTATTGCTGGTCTATCTGTTGCGGCTGACTCACTATCTGCAATTAAATACGCAAAAGTTAAGCCAATTCGTGACGAAGACGGTCTAGCAATCGACTTCGAAATCGAAGGCGATTACCCTAAATTCGGTAACAACGACCCACGCGTTGATGACATTGCATGTGAACTTGTTTCTGTATTTATGGGCAAAATCCGTAAGCTTAAGACTTACCGTGATGCAATCCCTACTCAGTCAATTCTTACTATCACTTCAAACGTGGTTTACGGTAAGAAAACTGGTAACACGCCTGACGGTCGTCGTGCTGGTGCTCCATTTGCTCCAGGTGCAAACCCAATGCACGGTCGTGACGAGAAAGGTGCTGTAGCATCACTAACTTCAGTTGCTAAACTGCCGTTTGCTGACGCACAAGATGGTATCTCTTACACATTCTCTATCGTACCTAACGCGCTAGGTAAAGATGAGGGTTCACAACGCGCTAACCTTGCTGGTCTTATGGATGGTTACTTCCACCACGAAGCGGGTATCGAAGGTGGCCAACACCTAAACGTGAACGTTCTTAACCGTGAAACTCTAGAAGACGCAGTTAAGCACCCAGAGAAATACCCTCAGCTAACAATCCGTGTATCTGGTTACGCTGTTCGCTTCAACTCTCTAACTGCAGAGCAACAAGCTGACGTAATCGCGCGTACATTCACTGAGTCTCTATAAGACTATAGCGAAATAACGTTCTAGTAATACAACAAAGGCTGATGCTAAGTAGCATCAGCCTTTTTTTATTTCTTGAATGAAAGTTGTGATATCGCGAAAGACTTTTGCCCGCATTCTTACGTATGATGCGAAAAAAGTTAGCAAATAAAGTCTATGAGATTTAGTAAATTAATTATTCTTACCCTTCTTTCTCCAGTTGCAATAGCATCCACTAAGTCTACGGTTTCTTTTACCATCGACAACGATGGTATTTTTGGCGTCGATCAAGACTATACGAATGGTGTTTTCCTTTCTTACGCGACAGACCAACTGACACAAGAAAGCCAATGGAAATGGCTGAGTCTAGCTAACTCAGAGCACGCCAATATCGATAAAATAGAGTTGGTTCTTGGCCACAAAATGTGGACTCCAAGCGACATTGAAGCCGATTATCCACTAATCAATGATCGCCCATATGCCGGTTACCTACACACCGAAATCAACTACCTTTCCCTAACGAGTGACAAAGCTGTACGGTACAATTTCACCATAGGAGCTACGGGTGAAAGTTCGCTATCAGAAAAGGCGCAAGAAATCGTTCACGGCATAACAGGATCGACGGACCCTCAAGGTTGGGATTACCAGATTGAAGATAAAGTTGCGTTCAGCCTTGGTTACCGCGTATTTAACAAATTGATGCGCAGCGAAGAACAAAAAACACAATGGGAGATTACCAACATTAACGACATCAATGCGGGTAACTTCCGTAGTGATGTCTCTCAAGGCGTCATGTTTCGTTGGGGTACAAACCTAGCGAATAGCATCGGAGCCGCCAATATCAGCGTCGAAAGCCCTTTCTCAGCAAGTATGATCGCTCAGAACACGTCGAGTTGGTTCTTGTTCACCGGGTTTGAAGGTCGTTACCGCTTTAATGACATGACTATCGAAGGAGATCGTCCTGGCATTCCTGAACCGTCAGCGCCATACGACGTCACACTGCAAAATTGGCAAGCAAGTGCCGTCGCGGGGGTATCTTGGTACAACCAAAATTACGGTGCAAGCATCACCTTTACAATTAAAACACCGGATTATGAAGAAGCCCAAACCGATGTTTATGGGACAGGCTCGTTCTCCGTGTTCGCCTTTTTCTAAAAACTGGATTATCCCAGCATCGAAGTCAATCTAGATACACGGCAAGTTCTCGGGGTAGGTATTAACCACCTCGTGTTCAAGCGTTTATGTAGATTGGCTCCATCTATTTTCTTTCTTCAAATAACCTTGCCTTTAGTACCGACAAAGCTGTTTTAACCCTGCTTTTTGTAATAAAATAACAGCTAGAATTTACTAGTAATGAGAGCAAAAGATGTCAACAGCTGGTCGTATTCACTCATTTGAGTCATGTGGTACCGTAGACGGACCTGGTATTCGATTTATCGTCTTCTTGCAAGGTTGTTTAATGCGCTGTAAGTATTGCCATAACCGCGATACTTGGGACACGCATGATGGCAAAGAAGTCACGGTTGAAGAAATCATTTCCGAAGCGAAAAGTTACCGCCACTTCATGAATGCATCAGGTGGTGGCGTTACTTGTTCTGGCGGCGAAGCGATGCTTCAACCGGAATTCGTACGTGATTTTTTCCGCGCTGCTAAAGCCGAAGGCATTCATACATGTCTAGATACTAACGGTTATGTTCGTAAGCACACTGATGTTATCGATGAAGTACTGGATGCAACAGACTTAGTCATGCTTGACATCAAACACATGAAAGACGAAGTGCACCAAGATCTCATCGGTGTATCCAACCGACGCACATTGGACTTTGCTCGTTACTTACAAAAAATCGGAAAGAAAACATGGATTCGCTATGTCGTCGTGCCTGGTTACACAGATGACCCAGAAGCAGCACACATGCTTGGTGAATTTATTAAAGACATGGATAACATCGAAAAGGTCGAGTTACTTCCTTACCACAAATTAGGGGCTCATAAGTGGGAAGCGTTAGGCTTAGAATACCCACTCGAAGGCGTAAACCCGCCACCGAAAGAAACCATGGATGAAATTCAATCCATTCTTGCTCAATACAACGATAACGTAAAATACTAAGTGAACCGCAAGACTAACCTCTTTAAGATACCAGCTTATTGCTGGTATTTTTTTGATTATATCTAAGCCTTATCAGTGAGTTTCTCTGCGGTCATTTAGGTATAAAAAGAACGATAGAAATGATTGCGTCATGTTCGCATAGGAAGGAAGTAACATGGATTTGTTTAACTTAGGCTCTCTTGTTGTCTCAATTTGGATAGTAGTAGTCTACTGCCTACCAGATTGGAAAAAAGTCGTTTGGCCAAAACTGGAAAAAGAGAAAGGATTTCAGCACCTCGTTTTTGCAACGCTCTTCTTTTTCAGTATTTTATGGGCCGCTCAAGCAGGTGTAAAAGAAGGATTACAGATTCATTTTCTTGCACTAACAACGCTGACGATGATGTATGGTTGGCGCATGGCATTTCTACTCAGCATTCCCGCTATGTTGGTCAACCACCTACTACATGATGTGTCCTTGCTACTCTTACCCACGTCGTTAGTTCTATCTGCCCTAATTCCGATTTTCATTAGTTACTTAGTGTTTCTTCTGAGTTACCACTACTTGCCACGAAACATTTTTGTTTTCATCTTCGTTGCTGGATTTTTCAATGGCGCGATAACAGGAAGTCTGCACCTCATCATTAACTCTTTTTATCACCTATCAGTTGGTCACTACGATTGGGAAACCATTCAACATAACTACTTTGTTTTTGTGCCGTTGCTCGCCTTTCCAGAAGGTCTATTAAATGGTATGGCACTGGCGGTTTTAACCGTATTCAAGCCAGAGTGGCTGAGAGTATTTTCAGACCGAGACTACATATACAATCATTACCATAAATAAGTGTTTTCAAACTGGTCAAAAGTGACAGTTCTTGCCATTTTTTAGTATTAAATATGTGTTGAGATCATGTTTCACTCATGTCTTAAGCGTTAACCTAAGCACATTAAAAATGTATTAGATATCTAGTGAGGTCACCATGGAAATGTCAAACGCTCAACGTTTGATTCTATCAAACCAATACAACCTTATGTCTCAACTTGATCCAAGTAATGCGGCCAAATACAAACGCTTACAAACGATCGTTGAACGTGGTTATGAACTACAAATGCGAGAGTTGAACAAAGATTTCGGCTGCCTCTCAGAAGCAGAGTGTCGTGAGATCATCGACGTTATGGAGATGTATCATGCGATGCAAGAATCTTACAACATGCTAGACGATGAAGATCGCAGCAACGTAGATCAGCGCCGCTTGAAGTTCTTGGGATTTGATATTGCTTCAGAAGCGCAACAAGTACATTACGTACGTTTTCTCATCGATTCTGAAGGTTTGTACCCTCAGTTTGACAAGGCAGATCATCACTTTAACAGCCAAATGCCGATGCTAGATAAATACCGCCGTATGCTGCAAACTTGGCGTAACTGCCCTCGTCAGTATCATTTATGTGAAAACGAACTAGCGCAAATCTTCAGCGCATAAAATGGTCGTCTAAGAATGAGGAGAGCGCCCGCTCTCCTTGTTATTTACCCTGTCACAAACTTATCTAAGACTTTGCTCTCTTCCTACCTCTTTCACTTACCTTGCTCAATGTAGAACAACGAATCACTGAGACTCTTCTGTCTTTGCCAAATATTTGATTTCTATTGCACCTATTCACGACATAAACTCGTCCTTAATAAAAGAGTGATTCAAATGTCACTTTTACAATAAATTCATAATTGTTAAGCAAAATTGCAAATCCCCGACTAGGCTTAAGTAGAGAAAGGCTGTGATTGAAAAATTCATATCCACCGCTCACCGTTGTAACGAAAAACCGTCCATAAAGCAAAGTCTTTGGTGTCGCCAATCTTACATTCTGTACGAACCAAATGTGATAACAGGACGTATATTCAAACAACAACGAGCATAACTGTTGGTGGAAAGCCTGAATCAACGTTCGTCGGTAGACTGACTATTAAAGGGGAAAGCGACATGAGTATTTTCGACCACTATCAATCAAGATATGAAGCTGCAAAAGATGAAGAGATGTCGTTACAGGAGTTTTTAGCCCTGTGTAAAGATGACAAAAGCGCTTATGCTAATGCAGCAGAACGCCTACTGATGGCGATTGGTGAACCAGAGATAATCGATACGGCAAAGGATCCGAGACTAAGCCGAATCTTCTCGAATCGTGTTATCTCTCGTTATGAAACCTTTAAAGACTTTTATGGCATGGAAGATGCTATAGAACAAATTGTGTCTTACCTAAAACATGCGGCGCAAGGCCTAGAAGAGCGTAAGCAGATTCTTTACCTACTCGGCCCTGTAGGTGGCGGTAAGTCTTCGCTTGCAGAAAAGCTTAAGGCTCTGATGGAACAGATGCCTATTTATGTTCTTACTGCTAACGGCGAACGCAGCCCAGTGAATGACCATCCATTCTGCCTATTCAAAGCCACAGAAGATGGCGATATTTTGAAAAAAGAGTATGGCATCGAGCACCGTTATCTTCGCTCGATCATGTCTCCTTGGGCTGCTAAACGTCTTCACGAGTTTGGTGGTGATATCACCAAATTTAAAGTAGTGAAAGTACGCCCTTCTATCCTTGACCAAATCGGTATTGCCAAAACTGAACCAGGCGATGAAAACAACCAAGATATCTCATCATTGGTTGGTAAAGTCGATATTCGTAAGCTTGAACACTATTCGCAAGACGATCCAGACGCTTACAGCTACTCCGGTGCGCTGTGTAAAGCAAACCAAGGTTTAATGGAATTCGTTGAGATGTTCAAAGCACCAATCAAAGTGCTTCACCCGCTGCTAACAGCAACGCAAGAAGGCAACTTCAACGGTACAGAAGGCCTTTCTGCGATTCCATTCGACGGTATGATTCTGGCTCACTCAAACGAATCTGAGTGGCAGACCTTCCGTAACAACAAGAACAATGAAGCGTTCTTGGACCGTGTTTATATTGTGAAAGTACCTTACTGTCTACGTGTTTCAGAAGAAGTCAAAATCTACCAAAAACTTCTTGAAAACAGTGAGTTGTCTCAAGCCCCTTGTTCACCAAGCACGCTCGAGACTCTGGCACAATTCAGTATTCTTTCTCGACTTAAAGAGCCTGAAAACTCGTCCATCTTCTCTAAGATGCGCGTATACGACGGTGAAACGCTGAAAGATACGGATCCAAAGGCAAAAAGCTATCAAGAGTATCGTGATTATGCTGGTGTCGATGAAGGCATGAACGGTCTCTCAACACGTTTTGCCTTTAAGATTTTGTCACGCGTATTTAACTTCGACCAAACCGAAGTGGCAGCCAACCCTGTACATCTATTCTATGTGATTGAACAACAGGTTGAGCGCGAACAGTTCCCTGCTGAAACAGCAGAGAAATATCTCGAGTTCTTGAAAGGCTACCTAGTACCTCGATACGTTGAATTTATCGGTAAAGAGATTCAGACCGCTTATCTTGAGTCTTACTCTGAGTACGGCCAAAACATTTTCGACCGATATGTCACCTATGCAGACTTCTGGATTCAAGACCAAGAGTACCGAGATCCAGAAACTGGTCAGCTATTTGATCGCTCTTCACTGAATGCTGAGCTAGAGAAGATCGAAAAAACAGCTGGTATTTCTAACCCGAAAGATTTCCGAAACGAAATCGTTAACTTTGTGCTTCGTGCGAAAGCGAATAACAATGGTCAAAACCCGGTTTGGACCAGCTACGAAAAACTGCGCACAGTAATCGAGAAGAAAATGTTCTCCAATACCGAAGAGCTACTTCCGGTTATCTCATTTAATGCGAAAACCTCTTCTGAAGATCAGAAGAAGCACGACGACTTTGTCGCTCGCATGATGGAAAAAGGCTATACCGAGAAACAGGTTCGCCTACTTTCTGAGTGGTACCTACGAGTACGTAAGTCATCCTAACCCAGTATTGAGTTAGGTCGCTTGTGAAACATGAAGAGGGCTATTTCATGGCGCAATTTATAGACCGAAGGCTCAATGGCAAGAACAAGAGCGCTGTTAATCGACAGCGCTTCTTGAAGCGCCACAAAGAGCAAATAAAAGAGTCGGTAGCAGACGCAGTGAATCGACGCTCGATTACGAATACGGAAACGGGCGAAGACGTCTCTATCCCTCACAAAGACATCAATGAGCCTATATTTCATCAAGGCAAAGGTGGTGTTCGCGAACGAGTTCATCCCGGTAACGATCAATTTATTACTGGTGATAAAATTGAGCGTCCCAAAGGTGGCGGTCAGGGTAGCGGCTCAGGAGAAGGGAACGCCAGTCCAGATGGAGAAGGCCAAGACGAATTTGTATTCCAAATATCAAAAGATGAGTACCTCGATATTTTGTTCGAAGATCTCGAGCTGCCTAATCTAGAAAAAAACCAAATTGCCAAAATCACTGAATGGAAAACACACCGTGCAGGCTTTCAAACTGCCGGTATCCCTTCCAATATCGCCGTAGTACGTTCTCTGCAACAATCTCTTGCGCGCCGTACTGCAATGACTGCCGGTAAAAAACGACTTCTTAAAGAGTTAGAAGACGAACTTGCTCGCATCAAAAATATTGAACCTGCTCAGCAGTTTGAAGAGAACCGCTTGAAGGCTGAAATTGAAGAACTGCGCAAGAAAATCGAAAGCGTGCCGTTCATCGATACCTTCGACTTACGCTTCAAGAACTATGAGAAACGCCCGGTACCATCGAGCCAAGCGGTCATGTTCTGTCTAATGGACGTATCCGGTTCGATGGATCAGGCAACGAAAGACATCGCAAAACGCTTCTATGTTCTTTTGTACTTGTTCTTAACTCGTACCTACGAGAATGTCGAAGTCGTCTTTATCCGCCACCATACCCAAGCGAAGGAAGTGGACGAGCACGAATTTTTCTATTCACAAGAAACCGGGGGTACCATTGTATCTAGCGCGCTCAAGTTAATGGATGAAATAGTAAAAGAGCGATACCCGATTGGTCAGTGGAACATATATGCAGCTCAAGCATCCGACGGTGACAACTGGGCAGATGATTCGCCAAGATGCCGGGATCTGTTAGTGAACAAATTACTTCCAAACTGTCAGTACTACTCTTACATAGAGATCACGCGGCGCTCGCACCAAACTCTATGGCATGAGTACGAAAAACTCACTGAAGAGTTTCCTAATTTCGCAATGAAAAACATTCGCTCTGTGGAGGATATTTTCCCAGTCTTTCGTGAACTATTCCAAAAAGAAACGGCGTAAGGAGGCTAGCGATGAATACCGCAACGAGAAACCTCTCAGGAGAGGCGCCTAAGAAGCGTAACAGTAAAGTGTTGCCAGATGGACCAGATTGGACATTTGAGCTGTTAGAGCGATACCACAAAGAAATTAAGCGTGTCGCGGAGCATTATCGCCTAGACACTTACCCTAACCAAATAGAAGTGATTACTTCAGAACAGATGATGGATGCCTATTCAAGCATCGGCATGCCAATCAATTACAACCACTGGTCATTTGGTAAAAAATTCATTCAAACAGAGCAGAACTATAAACATGGTCAAATGGGGCTAGCCTACGAGATTGTGATTAACTCCGACCCTTGTATTGCTTATTTGATGGAAGAAAATACGGTAACAATGCAAGCACTCGTGATAGCACACGCGTGTTACGGCCATAACTCTTTTTTCAAAGGTAATTACCTATTCCAAACGTGGACTGACGCCAGTTCTATTATCGACTATCTGCTGTTCGCCAAAAAGTACTTAGCCGAATGTGAAGAACGATATGGCGTAAAAGAAGTGGAAAAGCTGCTCGACTCTTGTCACGCGTTAATGAACTTTGGTGTAGACCGCTACAAGCGTCCAGAGAAAATCTCAATTACAGAGGAAAAAGCAAGACAAGAAGAACGCGAAGCATACCTACAATCTCAAGTTAATGAGCTTTGGCGCACGGTACCAACAGCCAAGACGAAAGAGGAAGACATTAAAGAGCGATTCCCAAGCGAGCCTCAGGAAAACTTGCTCTACTTCTTCGAAAAACATGCGCCGTTGCTAGAGCCATGGCAACGTGAAGTTGTTCGGATCGTCCGTAAGATCAGTCAGTATTTTTATCCGCAAAAACAAACGCAAGTCATGAATGAAGGCTGGGCAACGTTCTGGCACTACACCATACTCAACCATCTTTATGATGAGGGCTTGGTGTCTGAAAAGTTCATTCTAGAGTTCTTACATAGCCACACCAGTGTCGTGGCTCAGCCACCTTATAACAGCCCTTACTTTAATGGCATTAACCCCTACGCGTTAGGCTTTGCCATGTTCCGAGATATTAAGCGTATCTGTGAAGAACCAACTGATGAGGACAAAGAGTGGTTTCCAGACTTGGCAGGAACCGACTGGTTAGATGCTGTGCATTTCGCGATGCATAATTTCAAAGATGAAAGCTTTATTAGCCAATACCTTTCTCCGAAATTAATGCGTGATTTCAAGCTGTTTGCGATCAACGATGATGATCATAAGAACTTTATTGAAGTCGCTGCGATACACGACGAGATGGGTTATAAACGCATTAGAGAAACCTTAGCTGCTCAGTATAACTTATCTAATCTTGAGCCAAACATTCAGGTGTTTAATGTCGATGTCCGTGGTGATCGATCGCTTACGTTGCAGTACGTTCCTCACAACCGCATCCCACTTGATGATAGTTACGAAGAAGTTCTAAAGCACGTGTATCGATTATGGGGCTTTGATGTCATTCTCCAAGAAGTGAAAGACACCGGTCACCGAGAGGTCTTAGCGACCTGCCCTAAACGGAACCAATACGACACTAACATTTAACTAATACCTCGATACAAGTAAAACAAAAAGGCTCCTAATTCAGGAGCCTTGTTTATTCTTAAATCTATCTGAGCATTTGTTACGCTTGCTTTGCAACAATCGCGCGCACGGCTTCTAGGTCTTCGGGCGTATCAACCCCTGCCGCTGGTGCTTCTTTCGCTACCGCCACATGAATTTTTTCACCGTACCAAAGCACTCGCAGTTGCTCAAGACACTCAATCTGCTCTAATGCACTTGGTGCCCAATTGACATACGTATTAATGAAACCAGCTCGATAAGCATAAATACCAATATGACGCATTAATGGGTTGGCAATGGTTTTGTCTTGTTTAGCAAAGTTATCGCGATCCCAAGGGATGGTTGCTCGACTAAAGTACAACGCATAGCCTTGCTCATCTGCGACAACTTTAACAGCGTTCGGGTTGAACACTTCCTCTTCCGAGTCTATTTCTACAGCTAACGTCGCCATCGGGGCTTCACACCCAGATAAGTTATCAGCAACCTGACGAATGATGGACGGCGGAATCAAAGGCTCATCCCCTTGCACATTAACAATAATGTGGTCTGACGGAATAGCCATTTTTTCAACAACTTCTGCAAGACGCTCCGTACCTGATTCGTGGTGGGGAGAGGTCATACAAACTTTACCACCAAATGACGAAACCGCTTTCGCAACACGCTCGTCATCAGTTGCAACGATGACATCTTCCGCACCCGCTTGTAGCGCTTGTTCATAAACCCACTGAACCATAGGCTTACCACCAATATCCGCTAGCGGTTTACCAGGCAAACGGCTCGATGCGTAGCGCGAAGGGATGACAACCGTAAAAGACATTAGCGTCCCTCATCCATGCTCATAGTGCGAGCTTCAGGCTCTAGCAGAACTGGAATACCCTCTTTGATCGGGTAAGCAAGGCGATCCAATTTGCAGATCAACTCTTGATTATCTTTATCGTACGTCAGCTTACCTTTGCAAACAGGGCAAGCTACAATCTCAAGTAGACGGTGATCCATAAGCCGCTTTAACCTCTTTTATTCTATTTAAAATTTGCTCTGCATCGTTTGACTCAAACTGGGCAGATACAGGCAGATACCACCAATTATCTTGCGCATAATGGCTGCACTTGACGGCATCTTTCTCGGTCATAATCACATTGGTCCCTTGTTGAGCCAATGCTTCTAATTCTTGTTGATCAAAGTCTTGATGGTCAGCAAAACCTTTTGTGACTTTAACATCTGCGTTCATCGAGTTTAGTGTATGAAAAAAACGCGGAGGATGCCCAATGCCCGCAAATGCGACGAGATCTTTCAACTCCGAGACATCCACATGTTGCTTAGTCTTAAGATTAATAGCTTTAGAGGGTGCTAAAGCCATTGCGATTTCGCCCGTATGCGCTTGACCGCCATTGGTGATGATAAAGTCGACTTCTTTAAGTCGCTCAATACCTTCACGTAAAGGACCTAATGGAATCAGGCTTTCATTCCCAAACCGGCGATTCCCATCCACAATCACTAACTCAATATCACGGCCTAACGCATAATGTTGTAATCCATCATCCGTAATTATGATATCCACATCCAAATCTAGCAGTGCTTTCACTGCATTTGAACGCACAGGATCTACCGCAACAGGTGCTCCTGTACGGCGATGAATCAACTTAGGTTCATCGCCACAATGCTTCGCTGGCGTATCTTCTTTTAGCACTAACGGATAGGCAGGAGCCTTTGCCCCATAACCACGAGAAACAACCCCCGGCTTAAAGCCCATTTGCTGTAGTTGCTCAACAAGCCACACAACAACTGGTGTTTTACCATTGCCACCAGCAGTGATATTGCCAACCACAACAACAGGTATAGGCGCATTATAAGCTTGCTTGCGGCCAGTTTGGTATTGCTTTCGCTTTGACTTGCTTATCGCTCCAAATAATAAACTCAGTGGCCACAAAAGCGGCCACAAGAGATATTTTATTGGATGGCTTTCAAACCAGATTTTTTCAATCACCGCGCTTATTCACCAAACTGAATACGGTGCAATTGTGCATACGCACCATTTTTCTCAATAAGCTCAGCGTGGTTGCCACGTTCAATGATGGCACCATCATCAACCACAAGAATTTCATCGGCTTTCTCGATTGTGGATAAGCGGTGCGCTATTACAAGTACCGTTTTGTCTTTTTGCAGCTCATCAAGTGCAGCTTGAATAGCTCGCTCGGATTCGGTATCCAAAGCCGAAGTTGCCTCATCAAGAATCAGCACTGGAGCATCACGCAATAGAGCTCGCGCAATCGCAACACGTTGGCGTTGACCACCAGACAAGCTAGCACCATTTTCACCAATCATGGTATCAAGTCCATCATCCATTTTGCCGATGAACTCCATCGCATGCGCGAGTGTTGCCGCTTTCTCGATATCACTGCGCTCGTATTGGCCATCCGTTGCGTACGCAATATTGTTTGCTATCGTGTCATTAAACAAATGAACATTTTGCGATACTAGTGCAAATTGCTGACGTAAATTCTTTAGCTCGTAATCACGAATATCATGCCCATCTAATGTGATAGATCCACTGTCAACATCATAGAAGCGGTTGAACAAGTTCGCGATGGTACTTTTACCTGAGCCAGAACGGCCAACTAGCGCCACCGTTTTTCCTCTTGGAATATCGAAGCTGACATTTTCCAATGCTGGTTTTTCTGCACCAGTGTAAGTAAAGCTTACGTTTTTAACTGAAACATCGCCATTTGCGCGTTCAACTGTCAACTTACCTTCGTTTTTCTCAGGCTCGAGGTCAATTAACGCGAAGAGCGTTTGGCTCGCGGCCATACCACGTTGGAACTGAGAAGTAACGTTAGTCAGCGCTTTAAGTGGGCGCATCAGACCAAACATTGCAGAGAACACAACAGTAAATGTACCTGGAGTCAGTTGCTCTTTAATCGAATCAATACTTGCTAAATAAAGAACGGCAACAATTGCAAGTGATGCAATCATTTGGATGATAGGATTAGCCGCCGCTTGAGCCGTCACCAACTTCATGCTTTGTTGACGCATTTGGTTGCTGACTTTTTCAAATCGTTTACGTTCGATGTCTTGGCCGCCATAGCTCAACACAACTTTATGGCCTTTCAGCATCTGCTCTGCTGATGCAGTTACGTTACCCATCATGGTCTGCATATTTTTGGATATTTTTCTAAAACGTTTAGAAACAACACCAATACCCCATGCCACAACGGGAGCAACAGCAAACAGCACTAGCGACAATTGCCAGCTGTTGTAAAACATCAAGACTAACAGACCAATGATACTTGCGCCTTCACGCACAATGCTCACCAACGCTTGGCTAGTTGCCGCTGATACTTGCTCTGAGTCGTAGGTTATACGCGACAATAAGTTGCCCGTCTTTTCCTTATCAAAGTAAGACACTGGCATATGCATAAAGTGATTGAACACCATGCGACGGACTTGCATAACTACGTTGCCAGATACCCAGCTCAAACAGTAGGTGGAGACAAATCCACTTATGCCACGGATGAACATCATGGCAAAAATAATCAATGGAAGCGTGCGTAAAAAATCAGATTCAGCGTTCCCAAAACCTTCATCGAGTAGTGGTTTTAGCAGGGAAATCATATAGGTATCTGATATAGCATTAATAACTAATGCAATGACTGCAACGACAAGACCTGACTTATAAAGGCGAATAAATTGCCATAGACGCTTAAACGTCTGCCAAGTCGTTTCATCAGTATTTATCGACATAGAAGTGCTTTATTTTCTTACATTAAGACTCTCATTCTACTCCCTTACGCAGCATCTGCCTATACCAAGGCTCAAATGTATCGCTACGTTTGGTTTCTGAGCGCCAATTATCACGGTGAATAAAGAAGCTTACCTGACCACCCTCACCAGTATCAAGCCAAGTAACGCCAAGCTTTCGGTATGAAGCAACGACATTTTCCGCTGGCATTCCCCATCGATTGTTTTTTGCTAAAGAAGCAACCGCCACACTCGGGCTCACCGCCTCGATAAATCGAGGATTCGATGAACTTTTACTCCCGTGGTGAGGGACTAGCATCACATCGCTTTGTAACTTTCCGGGTTCTCTAAGCAAAATCCACTCGCTAATGGCCTCAATATCACCAGTAAAAAGCATACTAAAGTTAGAAATAGGGTCAGTAAGTCGTAATACACAGGAGTGCGGATTATACGCACGTTGAACAAGTGCAGGAGGCCAGAGCACTTCCATGTTTAATCCTTGCCATTTCCATTGGTCGCCTCTAGTGCAAGGCTCATATTCGATAAAGAATTGACTACTAAGTTTACGCTGTGGAGAAAAGGCATCTTCAATGAAAAAGCGGCCGCCTGCGTGATCATTATCGGAATGGCTTAGAATCAGTGTATCTATGCTTTCATAACCTCGTTGATGCAAAACCGGAGTGACGACCTGCTCTGCGATACTGCCGCTTTGCCATGCTTTACCAGTGTCATACAGCAACACCTTGTCGTCTTTTTCTACAACCACTGCAAGGCCATGACCTACATCTAATACATCGATACGCCAATGCGGTTCATACTCCGCTGCAAACTTGATACTAATAACGATGCCGAGTAACAAATACCACGCGTACTGAGACATGAACCGTTGAAATATTAACCAAACCACTATCACCATAACCAGCATTGTCATTTCCATGCTAATGGGTTGCCAAGAACCTACTGCGTACTGTATTGACGTGCTCAATGGCTGTAATGACCAGTCCACCAAATGCCACAGAGGCTTCGCTATCATTTCAAGAAACAAAGATGAGAACAGGGCTAGAAACATCAAAGGTACAACGATAAATCCGAACCAAGGAATAAATACCAAGTTGTAGGCTATTGAGGACAAACTAAAACCGGAGAAGAAATGGCCACTAACAGGTACGATTAAAGCGCTCAACATCAATTGAGTAAGCAATAACGCCTTTAATCGCGCTTTCCAACCTCCCCTTTGATGTCGAATCAAATTAATTGCGAACAATACCGCACAAACGGAGAGGTACGATAACCAAAAGCTCATACTGTAGGATGCAAAAGGTTGGACAAGCAGTTGTAGAGATACTGCAAGCAAAAGAACTCGCCAAGAAGTCCAGTGCACCAGAGTATACTTCAGGAGAACGTAAACAACGCATACCGACACTGCTCGCGTAGTAGGCAGAGAGAAATCCGCTAACCAAGCGTAGGCAACAGCGAAGATCAGCCCATATAAGCTAGGTAACAACTGGTATTGGGGTAATAGATAACGAACGGTACCGCCCACGACTAGCCCAAAAGTAAACGCCATACCAATATGTAAACCAGAAATGGAGACCAAATGCAGTAAACCACTGTCCCTGAGCGCTTGCCAATCTTCCTTAGACAACCAAGAACGGTCAGCAAAAACTAACGCACTTATTAACGAGAAATGATGAAGGGAAGACACATCATCAGCGACATCGGCAATAATGGATTGACGCAGAGATACATTAGAACGAACAATCCACTGAGCGTCTTTGTTAACAACCGCTCGGGCGATAATATTTTTACCCATCGCGTGCTTTTCAGCATCAAAGCCAGCTTCGTTGCGTAGACCTGTAATCGGCTTTAACGAGATGGATGTCGTAAACTCACTGTTAACATCGAGTGGAAAAGGCGTAATAAGACGGATTTTAGGTTTAAGAAAAGGTAACAGAGTTTGAGAATTTACCGCTTCTATAGCGACAATACCTTCATAACCGTGACTTATTTGCGTAAAAGGGCTGTCAACTTTACCAATTATGGTAATATTCTCCCCTGCTTGAAAAAGGGCTTGTCTCTGAGACTCCAATACATTGCCGTGGACGATGACAACCATAAAGCCCGCAATTGCGCCTATGCTAATTAAGCCACGACGTAATTTGATTATTGAGCCAGTGGTTATTATTCCCAGCAGCAACCAACGCCAATCTGGTATTGTCGGCCACCAAGCTGACGAGATTACGCTCGCTACAAATAACGCCAAGGTCCAACTTTTTTCTGAGAGAGTCATGCTGTCCTATGCCTAGAAAGCTGATAAAACGCTTCATGCCAGATCATGAATTGATCAAACGCCAAAAAGCATTGAAGGTCTTCGGCAATGTGTTGTACAACCCAAACTTGTGGTGCTTAAACCGCCGCTCGGCATCAGGGGCTTTTGCTGTCGGGTTATTTATGGCTTTTGTTCCGCTGCCGAGCCAAATGATCATGGCCGCTGGTTTGGCCATTATGTTGGGTGTCAATCTGCCCCTCTCCGTCGCTTTGGTATGGATCAGCAATCCTATCACTATGCCTGTGCTATTTTACTTTGCGTACAAGCTAGGTGCTCTAGTGATGCGTCTTCCCCCGCAACCTTTTCACTTTGAACTATCGTGGGAATTCATCATGCAGCAAATGAGCACCATTGGACCTCCATTTCTATTGGGCTGCGCAATTTGTGGGGTTGTATCCGCGATTATTGGCTACTTCGGAATTCGAGGGCTTTGGCGCTACTCCGTGGTACGGAGCTGGCAAAAACGCAAAATAAGATAAGACCTTACTGCGTAAAAATCAGCATTTGAGCTATCAGTTGAGGGGCATCTAACAGTTAGAATGAAACGCGATGTTACTCAAGTCGGATAAATACAAAAAAGGACCGAATTCGGTCCTTTTTGTTTTTCGCATATTGTAAAACAATCCGCTATTTAGAACTCAGTACAGCCGCCGGATTCAACCTTGCGGCACGCGAAGCAGGATACCACGTCGCAAGTAAACTAAGCACTATCGCCGTCACTGACACCAATGCCACATCTGGCCAGTGTAGTTG
>NZ_WXWS01000523.1:0-17432 GCF_009904715.1 Vibrio sp. V42_P2S4T144
CCACCTGCCTTCCTCAATTCCTTTCTATACATTAACTAATTTATTAATTTTACGAGTAAATTCATGATTGAAACGATGAAACGTGATTGGTTATCCAATGTGCGTGGTGATGTGCTGGCTGGCATAGTTGTAGCACTGGCTTTGATCCCTGAAGCGATTGCGTTCTCCATTATTGCTGGTGTTGACCCTAAAGTGGGTCTGTACGCCTCATTTAGTATTGCTTTTATCATATCCATTGTCGGTGGACGTCCAGGAATGATATCAGCGGCTACAGGAGCGATGGCTTTATTGATGGTCACGCTCGTTAAAGAGCATGGCTTACAATACCTATTAGCCGCAACCGTGTTGACGGGCATCATCCAAATCGCAGCAGGTTATTTCAAGTTAGGGGATTTAATGCGCTTTGTCTCTCGGTCGGTGGTCACTGGCTTTGTAAATGCTTTAGCGATTTTGATTTTTATGGCGCAACTGCCAGAGTTAACCAACGTGACCTGGCATGTTTATGCGATGACGGCTGCGGGTCTTGCGATTATCTACTTGTTCCCTTATCTCCCTTATGTCGGAAAGCTTTTACCATCACCACTTGTGTGTATTATCTCGCTGACGGCAGTCGCGATTGTCTTTAATATCGACATACGTACGGTTGGCGATATGGGACAACTACCTGACACTTTGCCTGTTTTCTTATGGCCTGATGTCCCGCTTAACCTTGAAACACTTTGGATTATTTTGCCTTACTCATTAGGTCTTGCGATTGTAGGCTTGCTTGAATCGATGATGACGGCGACGATTGTGGATGATTTAACGGATACTAACAGCGATAAGAACCGTGAGTGTAAAGGACAAGGTATTGCCAATATCGCAACAGGCTTTATTGGTGGTATGGCTGGCTGTGCCATGATTGGTCAGTCCATTATCAATATCAAATCGGGCGGTCGTGGTCGTCTTTCTACGCTTTGTGCGGGTATTTTCTTATTGATTATGGTGGTTTTCCTCAGTGATTGGCTGAAACTTATTCCAATGGCTGCATTAGTTGCCGTGATGATCATGGTCTCTATTGGTACTTTCTCTTGGAGTTCGATTAAAGATCTTAAGTCTCATCCTATATCGACCAATATTGTTATGATTGCGACAGTAGCGGTAGTGGTCGCGACTCACAACCTCGCCATTGGTGTCTTTGTCGGTGTTTTACTGGCTTCGCTGTTTTTTGCCAACAAGATTGGTCGTTTTATGGTGGTGAAAAGCGATTTGTCTGAAAGTGGTGAAGAGCGTACGTATCGTGTTGTGGGACAAGTCTTTTTTGCTTCGTCGGATCAATTTTTAAGAGCGTTTGACTTTAAAGAAGCGCTTGAGCGTGTCACGATTGATCTCTCAAATGCACATTTCTGGGATATTACCTCGGTTTCTTCTCTCGATCGTGTTGTGATTAAATTCAGACGTGAAGGCACCGATGTCAATTTGATTGGCATGAATGAAGCAACCAACACCATCGTTGATAAGTTTGGTATCCACGATAAACCAGAAGAAGTTGAAAAACTGATGGGCGGGCACTAAGGAGCCAAATATGACAAACATAATCGCGTGTATCGATGGATCAAGCTATTCTCAATCAGTTGCCGACATTGGCGCATGGACATCAAAAAAACTATCTGCACCCCTGACGTTACTTCATGTATTGGACAAATCGTCACAAGAAGCGGACAGTGAATTAAGTGGCAATATTGGCTTAGGTGCGAGAGAGCAGTTACTGGCAGAGCTTGTTGAACTTGATGAGCAACGAGCAAAAATTGCACTAAAGCACGGCAAAGCGCTATTAAGCGAGCTAGAAAACCACTTAAATGATCAGGGTCACAACGATATTCAAAAGCTACAAAAGCATGGCAATCTTGTTGAAACCTTAACCGATATGGAGCAAGACATTCGTGTTTTAGTTATGGGTAAGTCTGGTGAGCTTCATCAGAATGACACTAAAACCATTGGCTCACAGTTAGAAAGTGTTGTCCGCTCGATTAAGGCTCATACCCTGATTGCCTCAGGTCATTTTTCTCAGCCAGATAGTTACATACTTGCCTTCGACGGCAGTACGATCAGCGAAAAACTGGTTGATAAGGCGATCAACACGCCGCTTCTAAAAGGCATGACCTGTCATCTTGTGATGGTTGAAGATTCTGATAGTAAATCTGATGCTTTTTTAAATGCTTCGCAGAAACTCAAGGCCAATGGCATCAACGTTGCTGAAGCCCAATTACAAGGCGAAGTGCATTCTGCTATCTTGACCTATCAGCAGCAGCAAAAGATTGGCATGATTGTGATGGGGGCTTACGGGCATTCTAAACTTCGCCAATTCTTCGTCGGAAGTAATACGACTAGGATTATTGCCGACACAACGGTCCCTCTACTACTGATACGATAGAATTTAAAGCCTTCCTAACGGAAGGCTTTTTCTAAGGTATATTACAAAAACTAAAGATTAACTATTTACAAGAAAGATACTTTAAAAGTCCTTCTGAACGGAATGGGGAAATGGCGAAGCAGCTAGTTGCACAAATTAATCTCATAGGAGTTTTCTGCCATCTAAACTCGTTTTGGGGCAAAGGTGAGTCATTGTTGAGCTATGTTTCCTGTACCAACTGTGAAGGTTCTGGACAATTTTGAGTCAGTGCCTTTACTAAATTAGCCCACTGCCACCTACGTATGAACCTGATGAATTCGATTTCTTCTGCGCTGATTAGAATAATGAAATACCTTCTTTGGTAAAAGCTATTTGACCTGATTCCGTAATTACAAGAACATCCTCATTTTCTATGCTCGCCAATGCGCCACAGAATTTGCCATCAGAGCCATCAAATACAGCATCAGTATCGGCAGGTGAATAAAATAGCCTCGTTCCCTTTGGTGAGAAAAAGTTCATTACCCCTTCACCGTTCCACACGTAGTATCCAATATAGTCATAACTTCCTAATTTTTTTATGAGCAGGCGGTTTTTCCCACTTTTGCCATTGTCTTGCTTAGATGGGCTGTTATCAAATTTTGATGGAGAGTTTGAGAACTTTGATGCCGAATTGCTGAACTTATTAATTGAGTTACTAAATTTGCTAGGCGAATTACTAATCTTGGTTGGTGACAACGCAAAAGGCAATTCCGCTTCCTTTGCGAAAATCACCTCTAAATCAGCATTAGCTGAATGTGATGATAGAGCAATGCAGCAGAACACCAGACATTTTATTATTCTCTTCATATTCAATTCTTCCTTGCTACTCCAAGCTATACATAAGGCTAACAGGTTTCTTTCATTCTGAATCCGACAAATTACCGATCATGCATGTATAATCCAAAATGCACAACTAGGCTCATACTCTGCTATTAGGAAAAGTAGGTCACGAAGTGGTGAGAGAAAGTCGTCAATGCTCTCTGTCTAGCTAAAAAAGGGGCACTTTCGAGTTAGAAAGTGCCACAGGTAAAAATTCAATCCGAGAAGCTTTTGGACAAAGCCTTCTTAGAGTAATCACGTAAAGTAGAAAAACTCGGATAATTTTTGCTATCGGAAAGTCGCTCAGTGAAGTGTCCAGTTCTGCTGGTTCAGATCAGATAAGTGATGACAAAACGGTTAGACCACCAGATTGAAACCTGTTGAGTGAACAAGCAAATTAAAATGCTTTGATGGTTATGAGGACAATCTGGCGTGGATCTCATCGTAGAGCGAAGTTGTGTAGTGACTTCATAAAGACTCTGAATACATTGGCGCAAATCAGCTCGTTATTATTTATTTACTTGCAAATGCGGGGCGTACCATACATTCACTCTTATCGCGGTGAACAGCGCTTTATGCGACTTCATGTCGCACGGACAGAAGTGAGTCAGCGCTTTTGCTAATTTAGCAATCCTTGACTTGCACTGATTATGGCAAAGTTATGTTCTCTTATGCCACGAGGGTGCATGTGTAATTAACCTTCATTTAAGTGGCCCAATTCACCGTACTACTTCAGCTATTGCTTATCTTTTTAACTCAAGCTATTTAAGCTTGTGAGTACTTGTCTTTCTTATTTGCTCTAAAGCATGCTTTTGTACAGAAACTTAGCGCTAGAAGCACATACGTGGCTGATACAAGTGCAATGACAGTCTCAAACTCAAAATTGAAAGCTGTATTCAATGCATAAATTAGCAGCCCCGAAGCTGGACACACAATGCAGCATGCTTTTAGCACATAGTTTTCAAAGCCCAGCCCATTTAATAGATATCTAGCTATAGTTGCCAAGCCAATCATGAGCTGACTTATGGCAAATATTGCCACATGACTCATGCTATTCAATATCACAGGACTTTTGTTCGTTATAACCGACGGGGAAAGATCGCCTGACAGCCAGACAATAGAGCTATATACAGGCTTTGTTGCTTAAATCGATGGAACTAAATCTAGAAGCTACGATCTGATCGGCTACACCCATCAATTGTCGTAGCCTCATGCCTAAACCTCGTTACAAAACAACTAACTGGAAGCAGTACAACAAAGCCTTAATCAACCGTGGTTCTCTGACCTTTTGGATTGATGAGGAAACGATAGCTGAGTGGAAACAAAACAAACAAGGCAAGCGTGGTAGACCTCGCCGATTCAGCGACTTAGCCATTACTACCGCACTGATGGTGAAACGCATTTTCTCTATGCCATTGAGAGCGCTACAAGGTTTTCTAGACTCTGTTTTTAAGCTGGCCAACATCCCGCTTGTTTGCCCGCACTACACCTGTATAAGCCGCCGAGCTAAGGAAGTTGAGGTTTCATTTAAAACCAAAACCAGAGGAGCAATACAACACCTGGCAATTGATGCCACTGGCCTCAAGGTTTATAGCGAGGGTGAATGGAAGGTCAAGAAGCATGGTACTGATGGGAAGCGCAGAGTCTGGCGTAAACTGCATATTGCAGTAGATACAAGCACTCACGAAATAGTCGCAGCAGAGCTGAGTTTATCTAACGTAACTGATGCCGAAGTGCTCCCCAACTTACTCAAGCAGACGCGTCGTAAAATCATTGAAATATCAGGTGATGGTGCTTATGACACAAGGAATTGTCATGATGCGATACGGATTAAGCGAGCGGTTGCGCTTATCCCACCACGAGAAGGGGCTGCATTCTGGGAACAAGGACACCCTCGCAATTTAGCAGTAGGTTGTCAGAAGCTCTACGGCTCCAACAAGAAGTGGAAGAAACGCTATGGCTACCATAAGCGCTCGCTATCAGAGACAGCAATGTATCGAGTGAAACAGTTGTTAGGTGAGAAATTAAGCCTGAGGGACTACAACGCTCAAGTTGGTGAGACTTACGCTATGATCAAAGCGCTGAACAAGCTTACAGGGCTAGGTATGCCTGACACTCAGTATGTTGTTTAAGAACTAAACAACATGGGGCTACCATGTCTTCTCGTCGAATTAAGCAACAAAGCCGTAACAAGACGACATCCGTAGCACTGCATGAACCTAAAGCCGACAATCACCATCCCACTTTATATTAATACTCATACTTCCATACTTTTTGATGTCACTATTGTTGATTGCACTTAACGCCCAATTAAGGTGCGAAGCACGCGACTAAAGTACTTCATTTTACCACCGTAAACACTTGGCTAAACCCAAACCAAAAATGCCAAGCGCGCTGAATCACTCTTAAATTGTTTGTTAGTTTGCGTGCCAAAGTGACACAGAGATTGCTTATTGCACACTTTAAGACCATAATGCACATGTGACATTTTGACACAATAGGAGATAACATTATGGCTACTACTTTGCCTCGCATCACCGCTAGAGTTGATGTCGATACACAAGACTTACTGACTAAGGCTGCCGCGATAGCCGGCATGTCTAGCATCAACTCGTTTGTTCTAAGCGCTGCAATCGAAAAAGCTAAACAAGTCATCGAACGTGAGCAGGCTTTAAAACTGAGCCAAGCAGATGCGATGTTGCTCATGGAAGCTTTAGACCGTCCTGAAACACAGAACTCAAAACTAAAAGCTGCTGCTGATCGATATGAGAGCAAGATTCAATGATGAATACGGTACTTCTAGATAAAGCTAAACACGATAGAAACCGATTCAACTGTGGCATCGAAGCTCTCAACAATTACTTAAAAGTAATGGCGAGTCAGCAAGCAAAGAAGGACAACACCAGAACGTTTGTTTTGGAAGATGATAACGACAACTCACATGTCATAGGCTTTTACACGCTTACAATGACGCCAATTGAATTGAAGGCATTGCCCGATAAGTTACAAAAAAAGCACCAATCATCCACCTCTGGTGGTCTGATTGCCCGTCTTGCTGTCGATGACCGATACAAAGGGAAAGGCTTTGGTGAGTGGCTGCTTATCGACGCACTCAGAAAGCTATTAGCCGCTAGTGATAGCGTTGCATTTCCAGTTGTTATCGTTGATGCCAAAGATGGAGCAAAACATTTCTATGAACGCTATGGTTTTCAAGAATTTCAAGATGCTGAAAACAAACTCTTCATCACCATCGCAGATGTGAGAGCAAGCTTAGGCTAGTTAACCGCTAGCCTTTAGCAAACTAACACCCTGCTAAGGTGTGAGCAACGCAATACCGAAGCCATCGCATACCACCTTAAACATTAAACACAACGCACAGTAAAAATGCCATGCGTTGGAATCACTTAAACAGTTTGTTATGCGCTGCCCAAAGGCTTAGCTAGTAACCCATAAATTGCGGAATCTGAGACAATCCCATTAACTTCCCACCGCTGCCTTAGAAAGCCTTCTTTAACAAACCCTAACCGTTCCAAGGCTTTACCTGAAGAAATATTGTCTGGATCTATCTCAGCTTCGATTCGACGTAACTGCAAATTTTTAAATGCGTATTCAATAAGCGCAGTTCCCGCCTCGAGTACAATACCTTTACCCCAGAAATTACGGCTGACGCCAAACCCAATTTCTGCGCGCCTAGACTCTTTCGCATAGTTAAATAGCATTATCTTACCCAGAAGTTGACCAGTACTCTTTAGGTAAATACCTAGGGTCACTTCTTTATTACTATTCATTGCCTGTACGCTATTGGCTATAAATAATCTAGCCTCATCAATTGAAACCCAGGGACTAGAGTTCCAATATTTCATGACATCATGATCTGAGAAAATATCAAACAAGTCTCTTGCATCATCTTCAACTAAAGCTCTTAGTATTAGTCGTTCCGTTTCAATTTTTGTTGTTAACATTTAGAGACCAACCTTTGTTTTCTATTGGCGCATAACGTCGCGTTAAGTAGTGAGCAACGCTACCACTGAACCTAAACTATTGTGCCGTAAACACTAATTTCGAAGCAAACCGAAAATGCCAAGCGTTGCGAATCTGCCTTAAACGCTTTGTTATGCCTCTAGCCAAACCATGCTCGAATATCTTTTACTTCACTACGAGCTGCAATTGCGTAAAAAGCATTAGACAACTCAGAAAACTCAATCATGGGAACCTCAACATCAAGGTTTAAGTCTGGATGACACCAATGTTCAGATGGCATTACGGATACTTGTCTTCTACAAACAAATGGACGAACAGAATAGACTGAGCACTTATTGTCGATAAGAAAAGTACATGAAGATCCGTGATAATCGGGCTTACCAACAGCAACCGATTTATTTAGAGCCTTCCCTGTGTATTCAGAAATAAGCTCAGCTTCAAGTTTAGTAATTGAAACGTTTATTTTGCAACAATTCCCGCAACCCGCTTTACACGAAGTAACTGGAGAAAGTTTATTGGTTAATTCTTCCGTTAGTTTGAACAACTGCTGCAATTTATTAATGTCAGAATCAGAACTTTTCGCCTGCTTTTTTGCAATTTTGTCTTCTTTTACCAAAAGCTTCCTTGGAATTAGGGTCTGTATTCTAGAAATATTCTTTTGAGCGACTTTTGTATCTGCTGCCAAATTTCTCATTTTTCCTCCGTGAGGCATAACGCCGCGTTAAGGGGTGAACAACGCGATGCCACCCCACTTAAACCATTGTGCCATAAACACAAAAGCTAAACTTTGAACCAAAACTGCCAAGCGTTGAGAATCCCTCTTGAACGCTTTGTTATGCGATTAGCTCACGACAATGAACTTTAGTTATTACTTATATTGACATATGCAACTTTGCTTACTATTTGTTAATTCGGTCATTTATGGCTGGGAAGCAACTTAAATCAATTAGGAGAATACAAGCATATGGCTGTGAAACATACACCAACAGGAGTCGTACATAAGGGCGTTAAAGGCGGAGATACTGGCTGTGGTACTGATACCAAGAAACACTCAGATCATTGGCAAAATTCACATGAACGTATTACGTGTGATAAAAATGGTTGTAAAAACTAGCCGATATTCACACCTAACATCTTGAACATGTACTTTGGGGCATTATTAGTGCCCTTTTTAATCCTGTCGCATAACGCCGCGTTAAGTAGTGAGCAACGCCCCCTACCTAAACCTTTGTGCCGTAAACACTAAATTCAAAGCAAACCAAAAATGCCGAGCATTGCGAATCTGCCTTAAACGCTTTGTTATGTGTTTTTACCCGAGGTTCTCGTCGTATAAGGCATAGATATCTTCACCAGCACTTTGTCTTTTGATCAAGTTCTGAACTATATCGTATGTACCATTTGAGCTCGCTACGAAGGACCACTCGTTGAATTGCATTACATATTTTTCTATTGTTGGCGGTTTAACTCCAAACTGTTCGGCAACCTTTTCTATCGGCGTTCCCTGCTCAAGTAGGAGTTTTGCAGATTGCCAACGCCCAACCTTATTTGCAGTAGATATTAGAGCCTTATTTCTTGATCGAAATTCCGCTATTTTTGCCCTTTGCTCTTGGTATTGCTCTGAGTAAGTATCAAGAAATTCACTACAAGACTCACTGGAGTTCAATACTTCGTCTGGTAGGTCAAGATTTAGTGCTTTCGCAATTGACTTCGCATAAGACTCTTGGCGATGTGTTGGTGGCTTTTTATCTTCAGGAACGAAGCTTCTTAGTATATCGATGATTTGTTCAGCATTGTAACTGTACAATTTTAAGTCATCTGCTTTTGCATGCTCTGATATTATATTGTACAAGCTAGATGGGATTTCAAAACTGATCCTGGCCTCACCTACTACGATTTCAGCAATTGATACTTCATTGCTCATATTGTATTAAACCTCCGTAATTCAATTAAACACATAACGCCCAATTAAGGTGTGAGGCACGCAATACCTATGCCGCCGCATACCGCCCTAATCACTAAAATTCACGCATAGCAAAAATGCCACGCGTGCCGAATCACACTTAAATTGTTTGTTATAAAGCGGACTCTACGTTAAACGCCTTTTCTAACCACAACGAGCTAATATACTGTCCATGTTTCTTGGCATACTCATTGAAAACACCTACTTCTCTGAAACCAAACCGTTTATGTAATGCCACTGATGCATCGTTTGGTAATGCAACACCCGACAATACACGATGGACGCCATAAGCACGAATGGATGAAAACAACTGAGTATATAGCTTAGAACCTAAACCTTTCCCTTTGGCCTCTTGTGCCAGATAAACGGTCACTTCTACAGTGTCGTCAAAAGCTGAAATAGCTCTGTACTGTTGGGAACATGCAAAACCTAGCAACACGCCGTTTTCTACGGCCACATATAGTTGATGTTTGGTAGTGCTAGAGAACTGAGAGAACCATTCCTGACGATTTTCCAGAGTAAATGGAAATTCCTCAAAGCGTGCATTGGTATGTTCAATATAAAAGTTAAAGATGTCGGTAATGCCAGCAACATCTTCAAATTTACCTGTTCGAATTTCCACGAAATGTCCTTTTTCTTCGAGCTTTATAACGCTGCGTTAAGGGGTGAGTGCCGCCTAAACCAACTTTACGCAGACCACTTTCACCACCAAAACTCACCGACGACCAAAAATGCCACGCGGCATGAACCCCTCTTAAACGCCTTGTTATATGCTTGTATTGCGCCTATAATTCATGCGCACATACAATACGCATAGGTTACTGTCATGAGAAACGCATATAGTACGCAAGCACCAAAGAAAGCTACAAACTTAAGCTTAAATAGTGAGTTACTTGCTGAGGCTAAACGCTTAAATATAAACCTTTCGGCAACAATGGAAAAGGCACTTGAGAAAGAAGTGAGTCAACGCCTGAAAGCTGAATGGTTAGAGCAAAATGCTGATGCCATTAATGCTTGCAACGAGCTAACTGAAAACCACGGACTATTTTCTGATTCTTACCGAGTATTCTAATGCCACAATTTTCGCTATACAAAAACAACGATAAAAGCACTTCAACCGCATACCCATACTTTGTTGACGTTCAAAGTGAATTGCTTGATACATTGAACACTCGATTAGTTATTCCGCTAACGCCTACTGAGTTGTTAGAGAAAAAAGCGCCCAGTCATCTATGCCCCGTAATCCATATTGATGAAGGTGACTTCGTAATTCTGACTCATCAAATGGCAAGTGTACCAACCAAAATTCTAAGAGAGCCTGTAAATGATCTAAGCACTTTTAGAGACGAGATCATCTCTGCTATCGACTTTCTGATTACTGGCATATAACGCCTTATTAAGAGCTGAGCAACGCATTACCGAATGCCGCCGCATACCACCTTAAACATCAAACGCAACGCAATTGGCTTGTTTATAGCGTTTCTAAAAGAAAGAGTCGCCTCTCAGGCGACTCTTTTCAGTCATATAATGATTACTTATTCGTCATTGTTGTGTTGTAACACTCAACACTAGAGGGTAGAGCCAATATATGACTGTGGTTGTGATAAGAAAATACTTAGGATCTGCTTTAACCCACTTAGAAAGAAAATAGATAATGAACGCAGACAAAACATCAAAAAAATGAGGCTCCCTGAAGTCAAATATGATGTTCACTACAATTAAACTGATTATTATGCAGCCATATAATAATCGTTCTTTCTTTCCCTTTAACAGAGTAAAGCAAAGCACCAAATATGATGCGACTGCAAACGTCCAGATTAAATATGACAACTGCTACACGCTCCACCAGCAGAGACACCTAAAGCGCCACCTGCAACTACTCCAAACTGACCAGCTCCCATCAATGGACCCAATGCTCCACCAAGCGCTCCTGAGAATGCTCCAATAACAATAGGTCTAAGGCCAGCGCTAGGGTTCGAAGCTACAACCCCCATTCCGCCCAAAATTGCTCCACCAACAGCACTAGGAATCCAAACGGCTAAAGGTGCAATCCTTTGATTCACATTTGCTTTTTTACCACCATAATCACGAGCCACAACGATGCCTCGTTCTTCTTTACCAACTACAGCGCCTTTAGAGTTTGCGACTACAAATCTGCCTGTAGTAACTACATACTCATTTGGATAAACAAGGTGAGTAGAATCCTTTAAGCTGACCACTTCAACAGGGTTTGACGATAGATTAACAAACGTGACCTGAGCTTCTTCTGTTTCAATACAGTATGGGCTTTCATTAGGGATTTTATGGTGCTCTTTTGCCTTTACAATATTACAAAGAGGTGGATATGAAGCCATTGCGAGAGTTGGTGTAATAGTGGAAAAGAGGAAGAAAAATATCAAAGTATAAATGCGCATAAATACAGCCCTTGCTACTTAATTGACGTTAATGTAAATGATAATGATTTTTAATCGCGCGCAATTTACTTGAGAGTTCATGAGATGTATATGATGTGCATCACATTTATATGCACCATTTTGGTTATTTAGGGTTAATAACGTGGAGGTGTATAATTTACGCTCATATCAACCCTATTCCGCCCATCCTTAAAGCGCTGCTCCAATCATGGAGTGGTCATGACATTACAGACTAGCCGAAAGCAAGTGCCAGTCAGTGCAAAGCGCCTTAGTAAACTTGCGCCTAACTGGTCATACGCGAACAACATTCTTAACTTTGGTTGCGGTAAGTTTCCCGACCTAACAGAAGAATGTCTTACTAACTGCCACAAGCAGAGCATGACGGTCACTCACTTTGACCCGAGTTCAAAAGCCAAAGGCGTAGTGAGCAATATTGCCGAAATTGACAGTTCAAAACGCCGTTTTTGCGTCATGTTATGCGCGGACGTACTTAACGTGTGCAAAGATCTCGATGCAGCGATCGCAGACATGGCCAAGATTGATTTTGATTGCGCGGTCATTCAAATCTATGAGGGCAACCGATCCGGTAAAGGCCGTAAAACGCGAGACGGCTACCAACGCAATGAGCCAGTATCGGCTTACCTCCCTATCCTAACGAGCAACTTCCACAAGTTCGATGTGACCTTACACCGAAGCGATAAGTGCATCACTATCGTGAAAGGCCGTAAGTATTACGAGCTGGACGATTTGGAGGACTAATCATGCAACTGAATGAGACGTTCTTTGAAATCCCATGCGATGTAGTGACATTCGATGGCAAGGTGGAACACACAGAGCTAACCGACATCGATCGTGCGGTGGCTGCCTTTTTCCAGAACGTGCTTGATTCCTTAGTTGTGACTGACACTAAACGGCGAGAGAACAGTGAGTTTTCTCGCTTTGTTGGCCGTGATAAGTCGAGAAAGATTTATTACGGCAACTTTACCGATCCAGTGTCATTCCTATCTAAGTTGACAGCCAAACTAGGTGACAAGGTGAAAGCAAACCGTAATGAGCTTTTGCCTGTTTGCTATATCACGCGCGATCCGGTGATTGGATTTGTTGATGGCGCGGAGTACGTCGATATTGCTGATTGTGGCGAACTAACCAATGAGCAAGATCAACCTTATGCCGTGGTTAATAAGTCCTTTGTCGCGCTTACCTACCGCATTAATGCCCTAGCTTGGAACCAGTCTACCCTTAGCCGCCTAGCGCTAGGTTTAATGGTTTGGCTACGTCATACCAAGGGCAAGCGGAAGCACGTATTCAGAGCGAAAACCATGCTCGCTGATACTGAAATGGAAATCAGCATCGAGATACGTGGCCGTAAAGATGCGATGACCGAACCCGCCGAAGTAGACCATGAAAATACTCGCCTGTTTGCTTCCTCAATCTCTTTTGAAGTGATTGCAGAGGTTTATGAGGCCGAGTCGATCACTGTCCGTCAGGGCGCGATTGGTATGGGAGGCCGAGTCATTGAGTAATAAAGAATACTTTCTCGCCCAAAAAGTTGTCACCAACGAAAATGACATACCTATCGAGCACATTCATTCGTTTACCTACATTGAGTGCGCTTCGATGGACGGCAACAAGCTGGTTATGGAAATCATGGATCAGGCTGCCGTTTATCGGGATGACTACGGGATTAAGCGCGGTTCAGAGATAGAGGTCACGATGGCCGATGTGAACGAACGAGGCGATCAGATTTGGATTGAAAAATTCATTGTGGCCAAGTCCACCAGCGCTGACGGCATGCTAACGGTTCAAGCGTTCCAAAAGGACGCGCACCTACTTAAAGAGCCAGTCACAGCACCTCGATTCTTTGTCGAAATGCAGCCTAGAGACATTCTGGCCGAGCTATTACCCGATCTAAAAATCGAATGTGACAGCTTTGAGCGTGGCGCTACGTACCATTTAAACGCTGGTGGCACTAAGTCTCGCTTAATTCGAACAATGGCCAGAGATTACGGTTCAGCAGCGTTTATCTGCCGTGGTATTATGCACTTTAAGTCGCTCAAGAACATGGATATGAGCGAGCAATTCAAGCTGGAACAGTCAAATCCAGAGGAAGCAGAGCACAGCATTGCGAACTACTCCATTATCGGAGAGGAAGCCCTGTTTGAGCGCGTTCTTAACCGTAACTATGCCTCTTGGGATACCGTCGAGGGTTTCCAAGGCGGTAAACGTTCGGGCGCTATGGTTATGGTTAGCGTCCCACAAGCCAAGGCGCTGAATAATCAACACATGGCCATCATCCCTATTTTGGATGTGGAACTTACCGGAAATACTGCCTTTACGCCTCTTTCGGTGTGCTCAGTGCTATTCCATAAACGGCTACCCGCTACCGAGCTGGATGAATCCATGCCAGAGAAACAAATCATGAACCGTGTCGCCCATTGCCAACGTGGGAACCGGTATCAGTGTCGTATCGAGTTAGGAGTTCGTAATCTATGAGCGATTCGTCAGAGAACAGAACACGCACCAACGTCACTAACCGCTTGTTTGGTAGCTATCAGGCCGAGGTGGTAAATACCGTCCATCCGAAAGGTTTGTACATGGTATCCGTTCGCTTGCTTGGTTATTGGGATGCAATCCCCGATAAGGATCTCCCCTTTGCTGAGTTTCTACTGCCATTGGGCGCAAAACCGAGTAGCGGCCATGCAGTGCCAGTGGAAAAAGGGGATCTGGTTTGGGTGGATTTTCCTCGCAATGGCGATACCCGTTATCCCCGTATTACCGGATCACTTTACTACGCGCCTAACTACGAATCGTACCTACCAAGCGAGGTGAACGGCGAAGCCTATCAACCTAAACGAGCCGAGGGTGAACCCGAGCCACCAGCCTATGACCGAAAAGATGCGCTCTTTGTGCGATTTGGTTTGCGCGAGCTCATCACGCATCAAGGCGGCTACTCAGTAACGCATACCCAAAGCGGCACGGCCATTGAAATTACACCAGATGGCCAATGTGTTATTCACGTCGAGGGCAATGCGTTTCGCAGCTCAACAGGGAACACATTGGAGCAAGTTGGAGGCGCACTAACTATCAAAGTGAAAGGCGATGCGAACATCGAAGCGGGTGGTAATGCGACCGTTAAAGCGTCCGGTAAAGCCAACCTAGAGGGTAATGAAGTGACCATTAAAGCGAGTGGTAACGTCAATATCGATGCTGGTGGCCAGTTCGCTGTTAAGGCTGCCGCAGCACCATTTACATTAGGGTAATGCACTATGCCAGCCGTAGGAATTGTAGGGAGTGTGGATAGTGGTCATGGTGGCTTTAGTCCAGGTGTTTTTGTTTCTGGCCAACCACTACTGACCGTGAATGGAATCAATGTATTAGGTACGGGTGATATATCCGTCATGCACGTAAAACCAGATAACCCGCCGCACGTTGGCGTTATTACTGGTAGTTCAAAACTTACTGTTAATGGCGTTCCGGTCGCCGTGGTAGGCGATGCCCTTGGGTGTGGCGCTACGCTGGTAAACGGTAACGACTTGTTGACGATTGATTGAGGCAATTTGATGTTAGACACACAAGAGCAAACCGAGCAGTTTCGCCAGTTTTTAGACGTGGGCGGCCTTAAGGAAGCGGAGAACCTTACCCGAGGAAAATCCCTTAAGGTGAAATGTGAAAGCTTGTCAGGAAAACTATCAGGATGCGTGAGCGAGGATATTGAGGACTACCAAGGCGCATCGCAGTTAGTGGCAACGCTTAAGGGTTTGAATGGCTCAGTGAGCGCAACGGTGGCCACGTTAACGCAATGGAATGAGCACCTAGTGTTGATCACCGACCCAAGCGACCTCGAACAAGTGTCTATTGGTGTGAACGTCAAACACAAGGTAGATGGCACAGAGGACAATGTACCCGCTCCGAGTATCTTGCCAATTACCAGCAAGGAAGAACTGAAAGCGCTTGAGGCAGTGATCAACGGTCTTTCTGGCCATGTTGATGCGGCCGTGTCCTTAATGGCGCAAATCAATGGCGCGTTAACGCCAGCAGCGCCACCAACGGGCGGTAGTGACTCAGATAGTGGTGCAACCTTGCCGCCGCCAGTCTTACCGCCAGAACTGGCTAACAAGGCCGATGCGCTAAATGAGGTGATGGCTCCCCTTGCTGGTGGCGTGGCCAGCTCAAGCAAGGTGATTGAGGCAATGATCATTGCGTCGAAAGAGGAACGTACCTTAGCGCTGGACTACTTCACTAAAGCGATTTCGTTTACCATTTGTAGCAACCAGACGAAAAAAACGAGCATCAAAGACGCGACAGCGGAGGTATTTAGACTGTAGAATATTTTTTGTTGCTAATGACTTTCCTATTCGCACTAGAAAAAGACAAAATGAGTTATGCAGTTTATTTGAACGCATATCAACTATGCGGATTATTGTCGCTTATCATCGTACTAGCGATTAACCTATTTAGAGCTCGAAACGAGCTTAAAGCCACCAAGGCGCGACTATCCTTTGTGATACGCAAAAGCCTCAGTGTCGAGGGGGAATACATGTACGATGGGTGCCGAATGAACGTGATATTTGATGCGGTGCGATACAGCGGAAATCAGTTTTACTTGATGCGTAAAGATCAGGTGATGGCCAGCTTCCACGTAGAACCCTATCGAGTTAATCCTGTTCTTGATTACTTCAAATCAAACAAGATAGAGCCCGTTCAAAACCGACCATAATCCAAGCAAAGCCAGCGTTCGCGCTGGTTTTTTTTCTAAATTGCAGGCAAAAAAAAGCCGCGAGGTAAGTGTTCGCGGCGCAAGAAGCTATTACAAAGGCTAAAAATGAAGTTTCAACGTTAGTTGACACCAGCCGATTGGGATGCCGAGCTGGTAAATAAAATATATTTCCTATTCCGAACATAGTCAATACCTAACTGCATATTAGTTAAACTAAGTTTGGGAATTTATAAAATGAAAAAAGTCTGTATTGTTGTTGGACATAGCTTTAAAGATGGCGGCGCTTACAATGAAACATTCGGAATAAATGAGTATAGCTACAATCATCCCCTAGCCAGCTTATTGGCCGCCGAGCTACATAAGCGAGACATTCTTCCAGTGATCATGTATCGAGACACCTACTCACGGATGATCGGTGATGTGAACGATTCAAGCGCTGACTATGCCATCGAGTTACATTGTAACAGCGTGGCAAATAAGGACGTTCAAGGCTCAGAGACATTGCATTGGCATAAGTCAGCCAAGAGCCAAGCACTCGCTCTGCGCCTACAAAAAGCGGTGGCTGAACTTATCGGACAGCGTAATCGTGGTCTTAAGCCTATCTCGAACACTGGTACTGATACTCGCGGTTGGCGTTTCTTGATGAAAACCAAAATGCCAGCCGTGATTTTGGAGCCGTTCTTTTTGTCTAACGATGAGTCGTTGCAAAAGGGATTAGAACTGCGCGAAAAGCTAGCCGTAGCACTGGCAGAAGCGTTCGCAGAACACATTAAAGAGAGCAATTAATGATGGGACTAGCAAAAGTGTTTACAAGCCGCCTATTTAAGAGCGCCACCAGCGAGAAAGTAGGTGGCATTATCCACGAACTAACCGAGTTTGGTGATCGTGTGTTTACCAGTGACGAAGAACGCAAAGAGTTTGCCTACAAACTGGCAGAGCTTGAAGCGGCCAGCTCTAACACATTGGTACGTACTGGACGCGCCGCTATGATGTGGAGCATCGCGCTGGTGGTCGTTTATCAACTCATTGTTCGTGACTTTTTGGCCGTTTTCTATGGTGTGAAGCTTCCAGGCTTAGAGACTGACACACAAGAGCTGCTAAGCAATGTGT
>NZ_WXWS01000679.1:0-17356 GCF_009904715.1 Vibrio sp. V42_P2S4T144
GTATTATCCTTTGCGCAATGATGTGTTTCGACCTAGGAGGCCCGGTAAACAAAGCCGCTTACGCATTTGGTGTTGGCCTTTTGGCTTCACAAACTTACGCGCCAATGGCGGCAATCATGGCCGCAGGTATGGTTCCTGCGCTAGGTATGGGTTTAGCGACCTTCATTGCGAAGAACAAATTTGAACAAAATGAACGTGAGGCAGGTAAAGCATCATTTGTCTTGGGCCTTTGTTTCATCTCTGAAGGCGCAATTCCATTTGCTGCGAAAGATCCAATGCGCGTGATTCCATCTTGTATGGCAGGTGGCGCACTTACTGGTGCCCTATCGATGCTATTCGGTGCGAAATTAATGGCACCACACGGCGGTCTATTCGTGCTGCTAATTCCTAACGCAATTTCACCAGTATTAATGTATTTAGTGGCTATTGCAGCGGGTACAGCGGTAACTGGCTTTACTTACGCATTCTTAAAAAGCAAAGCAGAAGCGAAGCAAGAAGCCGCAGCTTAATTAGAGCGACTCCGGTTAACAATGCCACCCTCGAATTTGGCATTTAGCACCTCCCTTTAATTCCGGTTAAGGGAGGTGTTTTTTATTCCGCAGCCGGAACGGCTACAATGTCTACTTCCCCACTGCTCATATCCACCGTTGCTTGATAAGCGCTATGCGGGTCACCGTAGTGCTTGAAGGTAAAGTGGTAAACGTTAGCTGGCGTCCACAAGGTTTTTGAATCTGCGGGCAGAATGTCATAGCCGTCTTGCTGATAAAGCTCTGTCGCCATTACATTTGCGATTGCCGCCTGCTGGTTAGCGTCTCGATCCACCTTTGGCTCTAGTGACGGGTTACTTGGATAAGATTCACCGTTGTAACTCATGAGTCGATATGAGCCATTACTCCAAACGATAAAGTCCTGCCAACCATTACTGTAACTGTCGGCTAGTACAATAGGCGTGCGAGTTACCGACATTCGATTAATAACGTTTCCCTCATTATCAAACATATATGCAGAGCAGCCACCACTACCACAGAAATAGCGATCTTGAAGCAACACTATGTGTTCTGCCTTTCCGTCGCTGTTTAGGTCGGCGCTACCCGATAGATAACGTAGGTTGTCTTGCTCGAGCGACAGCCCTTCAGGGGCTAAAACCTTACTATCAATCCAACTGGAAATGACTTCGGCACTAACACTGTTAATTTTAGGGGCAGGTTGTTTGGTTTCTGTCGGCATGCTATCCGTCGCGGTGCAGCCAACCAAGGTGAAAGAACCAACGAAGAAGAGTCCGTTTAATATGCGCTTATTCATGTAATCTCAATCTTTGATGTGTCGTTACATCAGTATACGCATGATTTGCATTGTAATCGTAAGAAAATCATTAAAATCAAGCAAATGAATGGTTTGGTATGTATTAGTAAGATCAAAAAAGCCCCGAAGAAAACCTTCAGGGCTAGGCAGGAAGCTGGCAAATAGCCAGGAGTCCCTATGCAGTGGTCGGTTTTACCCTAAACAGAATTGCAAACATCACTGGCACCACTATCAGTGTCAGTACAGTAGCAAAACCAAGACCTGCCATAATCGTTATTGCCATCGAGCCAAAGAAGGCATCGAAGACCAGTGGAATCATCCCCAAGATAGTCGTTAGGGCAGCCATACTTACCGGACGAACGCGGCTTATCGCACTATCGACAATCGCGAGGTAAGGATCTTTACCTGACTCCAACTCAAGGTTAATTTGGTCAAGCAACACAATACCGTTTTTCAAAATCATGCCACTTAGGCTTAACAAACCAAGGAATGCTGTAAAACTGAACGGCATGTTCGTGGTAAGCAAACCAAAAGCAACGCCAATGATCGCTAACGGAACGGTGAACCAAATGACCAACGGCTTTTTTATTGAGTTAAACAGTAAAATAGTAATGATGAACATCAACAAGTAACCCATCGGCAATGAACCGAATAGGCCTTCTTGTGCATCTTTGGATGATTCGTACTCACCACCCCATGTGATTTCGTACCCTTCTGGAACATGCAATGCCATCACTTTAGGCTGTACACGAGCAAATAAGCTTGCTGCCGTGTCGTCACTCAACACATCATGGTCCGCGAGAACGGTTAACGTACGCTTACGGTCACGACGCTGAATTAGCGGCTCACTCCAATCCAGTTGAACGCCATCAATCACTTGATCAACCGGAATATAAGTTTGCAACGAAGGACTCCAAATGGTCACGTTTTGTAGTGATTCAAAATCTACGCGTTCTTCTTCAGGAAGGCGTGTCATAATTGGCAACGTATGTGTACCATCACGCAAGTAACCTAAGGTGCTACCACCAAACGCCATTTGCAGTGTGCTTGAAAGATCTTCTTTCGAAATACCTAAGCGACGAGCTTTAGACTCATTGAAAACGGGTACAAGTTCCTTGGTGCGCTCTCGCCAATCGTGACGAATGTTTCGGGCACCAGGATCGGTATGAAGGATGTCTTCAACTTGCACCGCCAAGTCACGTAAAACTTGTGGATCAGGGCCAGTAATACGCGCTTCGATCTTAGACGCTGGTGATGGACCAAATTCCATCAATTTAAACTGGAACGTAGGCGCATCAAATGTTTTCGCCAGATTCTCATCTAACTTATGCAGTAAACCAAACATTTTCTCACGATCAGTCGCGCGAACTTGGAACTGCGCGTACGCTTCGTAACTTTTTTCTGGTTGATAGGTTAAAGCAAAACGCTGTAGGCCCTGCCCAATCGAAGCAGAAACAAAGTCAATATCATCTTGCTGACGAATGTAGCTTTCGACCTCTTCAGCTTTTTTAATCGTTTCACGGATGTCAGTACCCTCTGGCATCCACATATCCACGTAGAACATCGGCGTATTCGATGGTGGGAAGAACTGCTGTTTTACATTACCAAATGCCACGACAGCACCCACTAATAGCGCCACCATGCCAGCAACGGTAAGCCAGCGGAATCGCAATGCAAATTTCAGTGATGCCCCAAATACGACAAACAACCAGCCTTTATAAGGATCATCTTCGCTAGTACCCTGCTCTTTGTTTTCCTCTTTCAACAAAAGATCGGCAAGGAAAGGCGTCAGTGTAATAGCGGTAATCCAGCTTAAAAATAGTGAGAAACACAGCACCCAGAATAGAGAGCCCATGAACTCACCTGTCGCATCTTGCGACAAACCGATAGGTGCAAAAGCCGTAATTGCAATAACAGTTGCGCCCAGCAAAGGCCATTGTGTTTGCTTTACAATATCGACAGCCGCTTGAACTTTGGTACGCCCTTTCTTTAGGCCAACCAATATGCCTTCCACGACAACAATCGCGTTATCAACCAGCATACCCAAGGCAATAATTAACGCGCCAAGAGAAATACGATGCAGTTCGATGTTGTTGTAATTCATCAAAATGAAGGTACCAAATACCGTCAATAACAACACAACTCCAATGATGACACCACTGCGTAAACCCATAGTAAACAGCAACACAATGATTACGATCGCCACTGCCTCCGCTAGACTAATTACAAACGCTTTAACAGATTCATCCACCTCATTGGCTTGGTTGTAAAAGTAGTTCATATCGATGCCAGCAGGCTTGATAGACTCAAGGCTCGCGAGCTCCGCATCCAAACGTTCACCAACCTCAACCACGTTCACACCCGATGCAAACGAGATACCGATATTAATCGCTTTTTGACCGTTAAAGAGTACGACGTTGCCTGGCTTCTCTTGAATACCGCGAGAAATCGTTGCTACGTCTTTTAGACGAATTAGATTTCCTGTGTCACGGCCATGAATGATCAGATTTTCTAGTGCTTCTACAGTGTTTAAGGTGCCGCTTGGGCGAATAACAAGGCTTTCGCCATTGACCATCACTTCACCTGCTGAAACCACATTGTTTTGCTGGTTCAACAAGCTCGAAACCACATTCATGTCTAAGTTCAGTGCAGCAAGGCGATCAAGTGAGATCTCAACGAATAGCATTTCTTGCTGATCGCCCGTGATGTCTACCTTACCAACACCATCAACAAGCTCGATTTCACGGGTCAGGTAATCCGCATAACGTTTCAGCTCTACATAGTCGTAATCGTCACCAGTGAGCATTAACATCACGCCATAAACGTCACCGAAATCATCAATGATCTGTAAAGACTGAACACCTTGAGGCAATGATGGTCGTAAATCATTAATTTTACGGCGCATTTCATCCCAAATTTGCGGCAGTTCATCAGGACCATAGTCCATTTCCATGCTCACCGTTATTTGAGACATACCATTAGAAGACGTAGAGGTAATTTTGTCGATATAAGGGAGTTTTCGAATCTCTTTTTCTAGAGGATACGTCAACTCTTCTTCAACTTCTTTTGACGTCGCGCCAGGGTATGTTGAGATGATCATGGCATCTTTGATCGTAAATGCCGGGTCTTCTAATCGTCCAAGCTCCAAAAATGACGTTAAACCACCAACAGCAAGGATAATAATGAACAACCAGCTGATGACTTTGTTTTTTATTGAATACTCAGCAATGTTCATTATTGGTTATTCTCCACAACATCCACATGTTTACCTTCGCGTAATTTACGCAGATTTGAATTAATCAGAATATCGCCCTGGCTAACACCTGACGACACAATGGCTCCATTGCCATTCACTTGAGAAATCATGACAGGCACTCGTGTGACAATGTCACCTTCTTTTTTCCACACAAAGAACTCATTCCCTTCACTGCCTGCTTGAAGCGCCGTGACAGGAACACTGTAACCATCGATAGAGGTAATGCCCGCCTTCACCATATCGACCAAAACGCTTACGCTGGTTCCCGGCAATATCTCTGTTTTTGGCTGTGGCATCGTCAAGTACATTTCGTAGGTTTGAGTTTCAGCGTTGGGTTCACTTGTGTGCTCTAAATAGTCCAAAGCAAATCTGCCATCGATGCCGGAGAAGGTTGCTCTAGGCTTGTAGCTCATGCTGTCTGAATTTGGGTCTACCATCGCTAAAACATTGTCGGAAAGCTCAATACGCACGTAAACCAAATCGTTTTGGTATAGGTTTAACACGGGTTCACCAATTGCCACACGCTCAAAACGTTCTTTGAAAACATCAGATACTTTACCGGCGAACGGGGCGAATAAACGGGTGTAATTCAATTGATTGGTCGCGTTATAGAAAGTAGCCTCAGCTAGCTCTTTATTGGCGGTTAGCTCATCAAGTTCCGCTTTTGAAATCATTTGACGTGCATGCAAGTCTTCACCGCGTTTAAGCTGACGAATTGCGAGTGTGTATTGTGCTTCTGCGTCATTCACGGCTTGCTTCTCTTTGCTATCATCTAGCTTTGCGATCATTTGCCCCTGCTTCACAACGTCACCCGCTTTAACCAATACGTGCTGAACTTCCCCAGCGCGGCGAAATGCCATTGGCGTTTGCTCTGCAGGCACTACTATGCCTTTGAACGCGCGATGTTGACTTTGTACTGGTGCATCCACCGAGATAGTCGACACAAAAAGTGGCTGCTCGACGATAGCTTGGTTTTCATTTTTGCACCCTGTTAAAACTGCAAGTGCAATCGCAGAGATCGTAAGTAGAGAACGTTTCATTAAATGCCTCCCTCACGAACCCAAGCTTTCACCACTTGCCCTTCAACCAGTCTCTCAACACCAGCAATAACAACGTAATCATTGTTATCAAGCCCGGCTTTCACACCACCTGCTGCGTCAAGTGAGACAGTGACTTTATTGACCTGCTGCGTGCTTCTGTCCATTACCCAAACTTCACCTTGCGTCCCATTTTTGTTGACCCAAGCAGACTGAGGTAACGTCATCGCGTCCGATACATGTTGTTTAGCAATGTGTACCTGCCCTGTCATACCTGTCAGCAAATTGCGATCTTCTGGTCGAGTGATGGTCACGATCGCCTCATAGCTATTGGTATCGATGTTTGGCTGCGTCGAAATTTCTTTAAATTGCCCAGGAATACGTTTTCCTGGCTCGCTATCCATCGTCACCCACATATCGGAGTTTTGCAGTGACTCAAGTGATACAGATTCCGCATAACTTACAGGCAAGGTGAAAGATACATCCAACGTCGTGTTATCAATGAGATTCAAGATCTCCTGCTTCTCTGCTACTACTTGAAACGGGTTGACATAGGTATATGACACAATGCCATCAAACGGTGCGTGAATTTTGGTATAGCTCAAATCGGTTTTAGCTTGTTCGTAGTTCGCCAATGCCGCTTTATATTGAGTTTCTTTCTGATCGTACTCATCAGTACTAATGAGTTTTTTTCCGTAAAGGTTTTTCGCGCGGTCCCATTGTGTTTTCGCTAACGCGTACTGCGCTTGAGCGGCATCTAACGCAAGCTGAAGATCTTTAGGGTCTAACGTTGCAAGCACTTCACCTTTTTGGACCTTTTGGCCCATGCGTACACGTAATTCATCAACCTCTCCACCAACCTGAAAAGAAAGCTGCGCGCGATGTGTTGCATCAATACGCGCTAAAAAGGCGTGCGAGTCTTCAAGTTCTAGGTCTTTCACCGCCAGTAATTTTACAGGTTTGATTAAAGGTTCAGACGGCTCAGAAATGGCTTTATTACACCCAGTTAGCATCCCAGAAAGACTTAATGTCACCACTGCGCCAACTAAAGTGCGCTTTAAATATTGTTTTCGCACCCGCTTTCTCCGTAGGTTTTATATATTACACAGCCGTGCAGTATAAGCAGAATTTGAAATTGATCAACATATTTTCCAGGTGGATAGCAAATTAATTAGTCAAAGCGTTCGGTTTCTGGTAAAAGTAAGCGCGTGATTAATATTCGGGAAAATTCGAACTATGAATGAAAGAAAGCAGGGGCGTAGAAGTGCTGAAGCAGCAGAACAAACTAAGTGTCTGATCCTTAAAGTGGCAGCAGATATGTTTTGTGAACTTGGTTACGAGCGTGTCTCGCTGCGCAATATCAGTGAAAAGGCTGGTGTTTCACATAGTTTGATCCGTCACCACTTCGGCAGCAAAGAGAAAATCTGGCAAGCGGTTAGCGATGCAATGGACGAGTTCATGCAGTGCTATATGGCTGAACTCATCAATGAAATGCCGGAGAACACACCTTCGAATAGAAAATTTATCTGTTTATGGTTCGCATGCTAGCATTTGCTCTCGTCAATCCTCACCCAGTACAGATGATCGCCGATGCCATTCGACAAGGCGATGACGGTGCTCTGCTGCAGTATTTCTTAAAGTCAAAAGATGAGTTCGCTGCAATATTTACCGGAATTTTCGAGCAGTACAACAGCGAAAACCCTAATGCACAATTTGATCAGTGGGAATCAAAGTGGCAAATGTTGATCTTCGCACATGGTGCTGTCAGTCTCGCGCCAATGATGCAAGAAACATGGCCGGATATTGCAGATAATCGCGAAAAACTGCTGATCAAGCATTGGGAATTGTTTAATACCATTATGGCCTCTCAATTTGGGATCCCAAAAGAAGAGATGATTCATCCGGAAAAGCTTGAAGATATCGTTATTGATATGTGCTGTACTATTGATGAAGCAGTAAACTAAAAGTAAACAAGCGAAAAGAAGACATAAAAAATGCCGAGCTACAAAGCTCGGCATTTTTGTTTCAATTCGTTTTAACCACGGTAGTAACGTTGTGGTACGAACGGCATTTTTTCAACTGTCATTGGTAGCATTTTACCACGCACTTCAGCGAACACTTCAGTACCAATCGCCGCCAAATCCGCACGAACATAACCCATTGAGACTGGCTTACCTGCATTCGGACCCGCCGTACCGCTGGTTACAACGCCAATTTTAACGCCGTCAGCATCAAACAGTTCAACACCTTCACGCACTGGCGCTTTGGTTTGACCTACTAGACCCACACGCTTACGCGCCACATCTTTAGTCTCAATCTGCTTAAGAATAATGTCTGCGCCAGGGAAACCACCTTCACGTTCACCACCAATACGACGAACTTTTTGGATACCCCATAGCAAGCTCGCTTCAACAGGTGTTGTTGTTGTGTCTAGGTCATGACCGTATAGACAAAGGCCACACTCAAGACGAAGCGAATCACGAGCACCAAGGCCAATCCATTCAACTTCATCTTCAGCAGTCAGTTTACGTGCTAGCTCTTCCGCTTTGTCAGCAGGAACCGAGATTTCGTAACCGTCTTCGCCTGTATAACCACTACGAGAAACAATGCACTCGGCGCCTAAAATATCGACTTTACGAATATCCATGAACAGCATTTCAGAAACTTCTGGTGCAAAACGCGCCAATACAGCCGCCGCTTTAGGGCCTTGGATTGCAAGTAGAGCTCGGTCTTCGATAATTTCTAGCTCAACACCAGATGGTAAATGCGCTTGTAGGTGTGCGATATCTTGCGCTTTACATGCTGCGTTCACAACCACAAACAGATGATCGCCTAGGTTAGCCACCATCAAGTCGTCCATGATGCCGCCCTCTTCATTAGTGAAAAAAGCGTAACGCTGTTTACCCGACTCAAGATCCACAATATCCACTGGAACTAATGTTTCTAGGAACGCAGCTGCACCGTCACCAATTAGGCGAAGCTGTCCCATGTGAGAAACGTCAAACAGACCTGCCGCATCACGAGTATGTAAGTGTTCCTTCTTTACGCCTAGAGGATACTGAACAGGCATATCGTAACCCGCGAACGGGACCATTTTGGCACCAACTTCAACGTGAAGTGCGTGTAGTGGTGTTTTCAGTAGTTCTTGAGTCATTTTCGTCTCCATTTAGATAGACCCGAGAATGCTATCGGCATTCGATGTGTTTCCAATAATAAACATGGCTCATTCTATTTTGCACGAACAAGACGTAGATCGACTTGCAAAAGTGTGACTCTTAACATTTTAATCACAACAAATCGTACAAAAAAAGCGCTTTAATGAGCAAGTTCTCATCAAAAAAGCGCCTTTTCATCATAACGACCACCAACAGCAATCGTTTGCTTTCACTATAGGAAATTTACAAGTATTTATCACTATTTGGCTGTCACCCACAAAATGAGCGCATCTTCCTCGCTAACACTGGTCAACATATGTCCCATATTTGCATCGTAATAAACGCTGTCTCCCTCGCTTAAAACAACAGGTTCGTAAAACTCAGAATAGAACATGACCTCACCAGATAAGATAAGCAGAAATTCTTCGCCATCATGACGAACCCAGTCTTTATATTCATCAAAACTACGAGCTCGAATTTGGCTCTTAAACGGCATCATTTTCTTATTGGAAAGTTGTGTCGCGAGCAGTTCATGTTCATAAGTTTGTGTTGGGTGTGGTTTACCTTCATTCTTCTTGGTAACATCCCTACGCCCTGTCGCTACCTTTTTTCTAGGTGGCTCAAATAGTTGTGGCATGTCAATTTGTAAGCCAAGTGCCAATTTTTGCATCGCTTGAAACGTCGGGGAGATCTGCTCATTTTCTATTTTGCTCAGTGTGGATCGAGCAAGCCCGGTTCGCTGACTGGCCTCTTCTAATGTGATACCGAGTTTCGAGCGGATATCCTTAATACGCTGGCCCAGTTTTAACGGCTCGATATTTTGGTCATGTTGCTCTTTTGCCAACGTCATCGATGGGTATTCATCGTAAATACTTTCTGCCATAAATCCCTCTATAGATATCCATATTTTTTGTCTTACTCGCATTGTGCATGAAGCACATAGTGGATAGAAGTCCACCAAGTGAATTAAACCGTGCTCTTGTTAACAAATTTTGAAATCTTGTTTCCTATAGGAAATTTTTGGTTGATTGTTCCCGTCACAGGCGCTATGTTACCAACTTGTTAGATGTAGAGATGCATATTTCCGTAAGAGATTGGTAAAGGAAACACGCAATCCAACGGAGTTTTTGCCCAAATTTAGGGCCGGATGTTCACTCTGTTCTGCTACGCAGTTCAGCTGTTTTTGAGGACAAATGAACCACAACCGCAAATCATAACTCATCTATTGCGGGTTCATTTTCAGATTTGGAAGGTCAACTACCATGAATAAGAGTTACCCTAACCACAGCTTGGAAAACTTTTTCTCTACCAACCTCTCTGCGACAGATGATGCTGTCTTTGCTGGAATTCAAGCGGAATCCGCTCGCCAAAACGAACAAATCGAACTTATCGCTTCTGAGAACATTGTTTCTAAAGCGGTAATGCAAGCTCAAGGCACATGCCTAACAAACAAATACGCTGAAGGCTACCCAGGTCGTCGTTACTATGGTGGTTGTGAGCACGTAGATACAGTGGAAGCCATTGCTATCGAACGCGCAAAAAAACTTTTCAATTGTGAATACGCAAACGTTCAACCACACTCAGGCGCACAAGCAAACGGCGCAGTAAAACTAGCACTGCTTCAACCTGGTGACACCATTCTTGGTATGTCTTTAGACGCAGGTGGTCACCTGACGCACGGTGCACGCCCTGCACTTTCTGGTAAATGGTTTAATGCAGTTCAATACGGTGTTGATCGCGAAACACTGGAAATCAACTACGAAGATGTTCGTGAGCTAGCACTTGAGCACCAACCTAAAATGATCATCGCAGGTGGTAGCGCTATTCCACGTACTATCGACTTTGCAAAATTCCGTGAAATCGCAGACGAAGTAAATGCAATTCTTATGGTCGACATGGCACACATCGCCGGTCTTATCGCAACAGGCGCGCACCCTAGCCCACTGCCACACGCACACGTTGTTACGACTACAACACACAAAACATTGCGTGGCCCTCGCGGCGGTATGATTCTTACTAACCACGAAGACATCATTAAGAAAATCAACTCAGCCGTATTCCCTGGCCTACAAGGTGGCCCACTGATGCACGTTATCGCAGCCAAAGCGGTCGCATTTGGTGAAGCGCTTGGCCCTGAATTTAAAACTTATATTGATTCGGTGATCAATAACGCAAAAGTCCTAGCGGAAGTATTGCAAACTCGCGGTTGCGACATCGTAACTGGTGGCACAGACACGCACCTAATGCTGGTTGACCTTCGTCCGAAAGGGTTGAAAGGCAATACAGCAGAAGAAGCTCTAGAGCGTGCTGGGATCACATGTAACAAAAATGGCATCCCATTCGATACAGATAAGCCTATGATTACATCGGGCATCCGTTTAGGAACGCCTGCGGGTACAAGCCGCGGCTTTGGCGCTGAAGAATTCAAACTCATCGGTAATTGGATTGGTGACGTACTGGACGGTTTAGTGAACAACCCTGAAGGTGACGCAGAAGTTGAAAAACGCGTTCGCAAAGAAGTAAAAGAACTTTGCAGTCGCTTTCCTCTATACCAGTAAACGATTTTTTTAAAATCATAATAATTCCTGACAAGTTATTCGGAGATTAAGCAATGGACAAAACACTGAAGTTTGCAGATAGCCACGAGTGGGTACGTGACAACGGTGACGGCACAGTAACAATTGGTATTTCTGAGCATGCACAAGAAATGCTAGGTGACGTGGTATTCGTTGACCTACCAGACGTAGAAGACGAAGTTGAAGCAGGTGAAAGCTTCTCTCTCGTTGAATCTGTAAAAGCAGCGTCAGACATCTACGCACCAATCACTGGTGAAATCGTAGAAATCAATGAAGAACTAGAAGACAGCCCAGAGCTAATTAACGAAGAGCCGTACGAAGGTGGCTGGATCGTAAAAGTGAAGATGTCTGATGTATCTGAACTAGATAACCTGAAAGACGCAGACGAATACCTAAACTCTATCGAAGAAGAGTAATTAGGATGTGACGAAAGCTGTTCCCTAGCCTGTTTAGAGAACAGCTTTTTTTCTAGGTTCGGACGTATAATTTAATTTATCAGTAACGCAAATCCGTTACCCGAACCAAGGAGTAGGTAAAGGACAATGACTGAATTACTTCAAAGCCTCAGCACACAAAACGAGTTCGTTGCTCGCCACAATGGACCAAACAAATCTGACCAACAGAAAATGTTGGAAGCGATCAACGCAGTTAGCCTAGATTCGCTTATCGACGAAACCGTACCAGCACAAATTCGCCTAGAGCAACCAATGAGCTTGGCAGAAGCGAAAAGCGAAGCAGACATGCTGGCAGCAATGCGTAAGTTCGCCGATCAGAACCAAGTTAAACGTACATTCATTGGTCAGGGTTACTACAACACCTTCACGCCGAACGTGATTCTACGCAACGTGATGGAAAACCCGGGCTGGTACACTGCTTACACCCCTTACCAACCAGAAATCTCACAAGGTCGTTTAGAAGCACTTCTAAACTACCAACAAATGGTGATGGATCTTACTGGTATGGAAATCGCGAACGCGTCATTGCTCGATGAAGCAACGGCAGCAGCAGAAGCGATGACACTTTGTAAGCGTGCGGGTAAAAGCAAGAGCAACGTATTCTTCGTTGCTGACGACGTTCACCCACAAACCATCGAAGTAGTAAAAACTCGTGCGAAATTCATCGGCTTTGAAGTCTTGGTTGGTTCTTTAGAATCACTACCAGAGCAAGACGTGTTCGGCGCACTAGTTCAATACCCAAGTACAACAGGTGAAGTTCGTGACCTAACGGACATCATCGCTAAAGCGCAAGCAAACAAAACACTAGTGACTGTAGCAACGGACCTTCTTGCTTCTACCCTACTTAAACCTGCTGGTGAAATGGGCGCAGACGTAGCAATCGGTTCAGCACAACGTTTTGGCGTGCCGATGGGTTACGGCGGTCCACACGCTGCCTTCATGGCAACACGTGACAAGCACAAGCGTACTATGCCAGGTCGTGTTATCGGTGTTTCTATCGATACTAACGGCAACCAAGCACTGCGCATGGCAATGCAAACGCGTGAACAGCACATCCGTCGTGAAAAAGCGACATCAAACATCTGTACTGCTCAAGCACTGCTAGCGAACATGGCGTCTTTCTACGCGGTTTACCACGGCGCAGAAGGTCTACGCACGATTGCTCGTCGTACGCACCACATGACAGCCATCCTAGCCGCTGGCCTAACTAAAGGCGGCTTCGAGCTTGCTCACAACAGCTTCTTCGACACCATCACTATCAACACAGGTGCACAAACTGAAGACCTATACGCGAAAGCACTAGCCGCAGACATCAACCTACGTAAGTTGGGTACTCAGCTAGGTGTGAGCTTCGACGAAACCACAACCGTGGCAGATGTAGAAGCCCTATTCGCAGTATTCGGTGTGAAAGAAGAAGTCGCAGCACTATCAACTGAAATCGCAGGCAACGAGTTTGCAGCCATTCCAGAAGCATTGCGCCGCACAACAGAATATCTAACACACCCTGTGTTTAACACGCACCACAGCGAAACACAGATGATGCGTTACCTAAAACAGCTAGAGAACAAAGACTTCTCACTCACGCACGGCATGATCCCACTGGGCAGCTGTACGATGAAGCTGAACGCAGCAGCAGAGATGATCCCAGTTACTTGGCCTGAGTTTGGTTCGATCCACCCGTTCGCACCAGCAGAACAAGCAGCTGGTTACGCAGCACTCGCAAAAGACCTTAAAGAAAAGCTATGTGAAATCACTGGCTATGACGCATTCTCACTACAACCAAACTCTGGTGCATCGGGTGAGTACGCAGGCCTTATCGCGATTCAACGCTACCACGAAAGCCGTGGCGAAGGTCACCGCAACGTATGTTTGATCCCAAGCTCTGCGCACGGTACTAACCCTGCGACAGCATCTATGGTGTCAATGAAAGTGGTTGTGGTTAAGTGTGATGAAGAAGGCAACATCGACATCGACGACCTAGCAGCGAAAATCGAGAAACACAAAGACAACCTATCAAGCATTATGATCACTTACCCTTCTACGCACGGCGTTTACGAAGAGAAAGTGAAAGAAGTGTGTGAAATGGTTCATGCCGCTGGTGGTCAGGTTTACCTAGACGGCGCTAACATGAACGCGCAGGTTGGTCTAACATCACCAGGCTTCATCGGTTCAGACGTTTCTCACCTAAACCTACACAAAACCTTCTGCATCCCGCACGGTGGTGGCGGTCCGGGTATGGGTCCTATCGGTGTGAAATCTCACCTAGCTCCTTTCTTACCAGGGCATATTGAAGACGGTGTAGAAGGCGCAGATTTCGCAGTATCAGCAGCAGATATGGGTAGCGCTTCTATCCTGCCTATCTCTTGGGCTTACATCGCAATGATGGGCGAAGCTGGCCTAACAGATGCTACAAAAGTAGCAATTCTGAACGCAAACTACGTGATGGAAACACTTCGCCAACACTACCCTGTTCTTTACCGTGGCAAAAATGGCCGCGTAGCGCACGAATGTATTATCGACATTCGTCCGCTGAAAGAAGAAACAGGTATCAGCGAAGAAGACATCGCGAAGCGTCTAATGGACTACGGTTTCCACGCACCAACTATGTCGTTCCCTGTAGCGGGCACGCTAATGGTTGAGCCAACGGAATCGGAAGATCTAGAAGAGCTAGACCGCTTCTGTGATGCGATGATCGCTATCCGCGAAGAAATGGAGAAAGTGAAAAACGGTGAATGGCCACTGGATAACAACCCACTTGTTAACGCGCCACACACACAAGTTGATCTTTCAGCTGAAGATTGGGACCGCCCTTACTCTCGCGAGATTGGCTGCTTCCCGTCTAAAGCGACCAAATCTTGGAAGTACTGGCCAACGGTAAATCGCGTAGATAACGTATACGGTGACCGTAACCTAATCTGTTCATGCCCAAGCATCGATAACTACGAAGATTAATTTTTGTAGTTGATCACAGATAACCAAGTTGGAAACTGTGATAACCGAGTTGGAAACCGATAACCAAGTTGAAAACTAACTTAAGTAAAAAGGCGAACCGTTGGGTTCGCCTTACTTTTAGGGGATTATTTGCTTAAAAAAGCGAACGCACAAGTTCTTTCTAAACTAAATTTGTAGCTCTGCTTTTACTACAACTTTGCTGCTTTAATGAAGTATCTATCTACTCGGCTGAAAGACTCGATTAAGGGCTGGGCTGTTTTAATTGCCAGACTAATATCATCCACAGATGCCTCATCTACATCTATCAACTTTTCCCGAAGAAGTTTGAGTGTTTGATGGGGTACACCCATTTCATGAATAGCTGCATAGCCCGCCGTAAGCTTCTGATTTTCCATGTCACTGATTATGTGACTGTAATCAAAGGTTAAGCCTGTACTTTCTTTCTTATTCAAGAAATACAAAATATCAGCAAATAATGACAAAAAGTTCGGGAAGCTAAACCCATAGACATTTGAGATTATTTTGAGCTCGTCATCAATTACACCTGACATTTGCTCATCAAACTCATTTTGAGGACAATCATCTTCTAGGAGTTGTTTGTGTTTCCATTCCATCTGTTGCTTGAGGTAATGCTCAACGGAGTCAGCCGCTAAAAATGCACGAAACTTCCCACAAATACTTGTTACAGGATCTTTTCCGTCTTTTGGCGTTACGGAAAAACCATTCCTTGTAAGTACTTTTTTCCTAGCTTCAATAAACTGTTCCATAATAAAGTACAAAGCATCTGTGGTTGGCAGCTTAAAAAAATTCAACTGCTTATACAGTTCAAAATCAGAGAGCTGAACATTCTCTATAGCCCTTAACAAACACTCTATCTTCTCTACCTCAAATGAAGAATTGTTGCGGATTATCTCTGTAGGAATATCGGTTTCTTGACTGAAACGTTCCCATGCTTCTAAACCTCCAGAAGATAAGTGCTCACGATCTATTGAACCCAATAAGTTCAACGGGCATTCACTGTCCTCATCTCCGATTGGAATAACCAACTCGTCAGAGGCGTCATCGTCTGGTTGAGATTGCAGACAATAAACTCTACCCACAAAATGCTTATACATCCTCCCAGCTCTGCCTTTGATGTTGTTATGCGTAAATTTATCTATGCTCTCAAGCCCATTATAGTTTTCGTATATAACAACATTCTTAGCTCGGGTGTTTACTCCTTCTATTATTGTTGAAGTACAGATTAAGACATTGTGCCTTCTTGACCGATTAAAAATATCAACAGAGAAGTGCTGCAACGCTCGTGGCAATACACCATGATGTAATACAACTCCATGCTTCAGAGCTTTACAATAGTTCCATCTAGAGTCATAAGTTTTCGACAACCAATCGATAAACTCACCCTCGAACTGTTCTTCAAATTCTCCTTCAGTCATCAATAACTGAGCTAGTTTATTGGCGGATTTTGGAGAACGGCAGTAGACTATCGTCTTTTCTCCCTCGCACTCTTTTAAAATCTGTAGCAGTACTTTTTTCTTCATTTCGGCATCGCTTGCAGCAATATCATAGTCCTTAACATCCACTGACACAGTCCGAAAGTCGCTACAAATAAAAGTAAAGTCTCCTACTAAACGCGATAAGCCTCTAACGTTCGTTATATTAGGCCCAATAAAGAACCACTGCTTAGACTTCTTAAGTAGCTGAGACAAAGAAATATTTAGAGATATGGCTCGTTCGTCATACTTCAGAAAGCCTTCACTATTGTACTTAAAGCCCAACTTATAGAACTCATCAATGATGAAAAGATCCACATTCTCGATATCACCCCTTTGGTTGGCTCTCTCCTGAGTCAGAACGAAAATTGTGGGTACGGTATCATCATAGTGTTGACTGTTATGGTGAATAATCCGATATAGACCATCCAATGAGGTTGCCAACTTTTTTCTTGTCTCATCAATGAGCGCAATAGTAGGGACTATTAGAACAACCGTATGATATCTATCATTACTGAGCATATTTGCTAGTATTTCACTTTTACCCATACTTGTAGGAGCACTCAGCACAACGTTTTTACCATCACGCAACTGATTGAAAACCCGTGTCTGAGTAGCATGAAACACAATATCATTCCCTGCTACAGGTTTGTTTGCTTCGATTGTTACAATGTCTTCAAGATCATGCTCATCAAATTCACTCTGAAGGTAAGGAAACAATCCTGCTTTCTTAACTAGATGCTTAAGAATTGAGTCGTAGCGGTGATACTTCTTCCTCTCATCTAAGGCTCTTATCACCATATCACGGCCACTTGCAGCACTTATTGGATTAGATAGGAGCTCTGAAGCAGTTTTTAGGTAAACAATTGGGTTGATACTATCTTTAACGTCAATGCTCATGAAGATATCTTGCCTTTCAATTTGCTTAATATCGTATCGTTACACGGGGTCGGGAAAACATAGAACCCTAGACGAATTTGATTGAAGAAAGCATTCTTGGAAATCATTGAATCATACATATATTTGATTTTGTCTTTTATTTCTTGGGTTAAATCGCCCTCACTAGTTGTGTAGTCATATGAAGGCAACCTGTAAGAAATAAAAACAACAAACTTGAATCGATCTAGATG
>NZ_WXWS01000524.1:0-8743 GCF_009904715.1 Vibrio sp. V42_P2S4T144
TTCTTAGATAGCCCGTTAATATTTTAATTAGAGGGGTTCGAATGAACGTTTTTAGATGGGCTACCAATCTATTCGGAGGTAAGTCAACTGAAGTTAGTACTGGTGGTCAAATAAACTTTCCTGATCACTATTTGTCAACGCCAGCACCAGTAAATGAGGATACCGCATTACAGCTACCAACAGTAATGCGTTGTATTACGTTAACTGCAAATATGATCGGAAGTGCTCCGCTTAGTTTTACTGAAGAAATCAATGGAGCACGTAAAAAGTCTGATCATATTGTGTGGGATTTAATTCAGAATAAGCCTAACCCGTATATGTCTGGAACGACATTCAGACAAACGCTTGCACTAAACCTAATGTTACATGGTAACTTTTATGCGCGAATTGCTCGTAACTCAATAGGTGAGCCAGTAGCGCTATTTGTCATGCCGTCGCAAGACACTACTCCAGAGCTTCAAGCAAACGGTGAGTTGATTTATCGACAACAGTTAGATCCGTTAATTGAAGGAACTCACGAGAAGTTGCACAAAGCGGAAGATGTTTTTCATATCAAGGGAATGGGTAACGGATTAACTGGATTATCACCGCTTGCTTATCATCGTTCAACACTTGGTATCGCGATTACTCAAGACAAATTTCAGTCTGATTACTTTAGTTCGGGTGGAAGACCTGGTGGGATACTTTCAACAGAGCAAATTCTGACTGATGAACAGCGAAAGAAAATTGATCAACGGTTAATTGCTCAAATGGAAACTGCAACTAGTAGTCATAAAACAATGATTCTTGAGGGTGGTTTCAAATACCAATCTATCGCACTGAGCCCACAGGATATGGCAACTCTAGAGTCGAGAAAATATACGACTGAAGATATTGCTCGTATATACGGCGTTCCGTTGTCTTTATTGGGAATAGGCGAGTTAACAAACAAATCACTACCAACTGAAGATGTAATTCGCTCATGGATTTCGACTGATTTGGGAATTTTATTTACAAAGATTGAAGATGAAATTCGCCTCAAATTAATGACGCGAAAAGAGCGCACTAAATATAACGTTGAGTTTGAATCTTTCAAATTACTAAGACACGACTTCAAAACGCTTTCTGGTATCGGCACTGCTGCTGTTACAGCGGGTATTTTAACTCAAAACGAAGCACGTGAATTAATGAATAAGCCACCAAAGGAAGGCGAAGAATACGACACGTTACGTCAACAAGCGCAATTAGTTAGCGCGCAATCATCTAATACAAATGAGGGTACTCCGAATGGAGATTAAACAAATTAAAATTCAGTCGGTCAAGATGTCTGTTGACGGTGACGGTTATTCGTTTGAGGGCTACGCATCGACTTTTGATAATAACGACTCGTACAACGATACGATTAAAAAAGGCGCGTATGCGTCTGTTATCGAATCGGTTAAAGCTGGTACAGCAGAAATGCCGCTTTTGATGTTCGGTCATGAGCACAATTCTATTCCAGTTGGCAAGATTCTCGATATGCGAGAAGACGAACACGGTCTTTTGATTAAGTGTGAATTAACGAAAGGGCTGTCTATCGCTGAAGATCTTAAAGCAGCACTGAAACACGGCACTATCAAAGGGCTATCAATTGGCTATTCGCTATCGAAAGACGACTACGAAGTTAAGGCTGATGGTGGTCGAGTCATCACGAACGTGACGTACTTGGGTGAAGTCTCAATCGTTTCGTTCCCAGCAGACCGCAAAGCAAAAATCGACTTGCTAAGCGTGAAAGACGCACTTCAAGAAGTGGATTCGCTGAAGTCACTCGAAACATTTTGTCGGACTGAGTTCAATTGCTCAAGAGAAGCAGCTAAATCGTTCGTAGCACAAGCTAAGAGCGTGATTCTTGCTGCAAACGATGAACAAGCAGAGGTCGAGCGTAAAAACGCTGAAATCGCGGCTGAAGAGCAAAAAGCAGCAGCTAAAGAAGCAGAAGAAACCAAAATTCTTACAGCACTTCTATTGAAACAGCGTCTTGCCTCATAAGGCGCTGATTTTTTCGATCTAAATACAAGCACAAGAAACAAATCTGATGCAGGCGAGTCAGTCCTGCGTTTTTCCCTGCGTGATGCTGTGGATACAAGTCTGACAACACTCAAATCAAATCATTTTTAAATTTAAGACAGGGAAAAACTATGTCTCAAGAAATCATGGCCGCTATTCAAGAAATGGCGACAAAATCTGAAATCGAACAAAGCGTAGCACCAGTAAGTGCTGAAATCGTTGAATTGAAAGCAGCTAACGACGAACTGAAATCTCGTCTACGTGAAGTAGAAGCAAAATCAGCATCTGGCTTCGTACCTGCTAAAGCGCAAGTGAAGTCTCTAGGTGAGCAATTCGCGGATTCTACTGAATTTAAACATATGGCTGAAGGTAAATCAGCGGTAGCTAAAGTTGAAATTAAAACTTCGACTAACGCAACTAGCGCAACATATTCACAACGTCTAGCAGGTGTTGTTGGTAAACCAGTTGAAAGTCTGAATCTGCTAGATGTGATTCCGACCATGCCAGCAACTTCGAATTCTGTTGAATACACTAAAGAGCTTTTGATTACTGATGGCGCAGCTCCGCGCGCAGACGAACTATCTGCATACGGCGTATCTGACTACACATTCGAAAACCTAAGTATGCAGATCAGTGACGTTGGTCATATTCGTAAAATGAGTAAAAACTTGATGGATGATAATGCACGAGTTGCTGCATTCATCAACAACAAAATGCCATATCAAGTAGCTCGTGCGGTTCAGAACCAAATCGTTTCAGGAACTGGCACTGGTGGTCAATTGAAAGGCCTCACACACGTTGACAACCATACAGTATTCACCCCAGAAGCTGGCAAAACTATTTTTGACAATGTTCGTCTAGCCAAAGCTCAAATGAAAGCAGCAGGTCTAGAAGCAACATTCATTGTGCTTCACCCTGAAGACACTGCCGAATTAGACCTTACTAAAGGTTCTGATGGCCATTATATCGCAGCAGATGCACGCGCAGTTAATCCAAACGTTGCATGGGGTGTGCGCGTGATTGAGTCTAGTTCTATCGCTAAAGGCAAGTTCCTTCTTGTTGATGCTGGTGAAATTACTCTTCACGTCCGCCAAGGTATTGACATCAAAATGTCTGATTCTGACCAAGACGACTTCCAGAAAGGTCTTATTGCAGTACGTGCCGATCAGCGTTGTGCGCTAACAGTAGAAAACAACGTTGGTGTGTTCTACGGCGACCTAGTAGCTGCTGCTTAATCAAGCATTAACTAGCTAATCACAATCGAAGCCCTACCCAAACGGGTGGGGCTTTTTCGTTTAAGGAGAGCACATGAAAGTAAGACTACCGTTCAACTGCAAATACGGGCAGTTCAAACAAGATCAGGAAGTAACAGATCAACGAGTTATCGACGAATACCCGATGTACTTCTACCCAGAACTCGAAACTAAACCGTCGCCAGTAGCACTTGAAACTAAGCCAGTACCGAAGAAGAGAACACGTAAAACGAAGAAGGCTGAATAATGTTAGAACTCAGAGACATAAAGCATCAATGTCGTATTGATATTGATGACACTTACGACGACGAACATCTGCTTTTACTTCAAAGGGCCGCACAAGACATCGTTGAAGGCCAAATCAACCGACGTGTTCGTTGGGATGGTATAGCAACAGAAGATGAAAACGAAATCCCATGTTACGCAGATATCGATGTTGCAGTTTTGATGCTAATCGCGGGCATGTACGAGAATCGCGAATCAATGTCAGATAGCCAGCTCCGTCGAGTACCGTTAGGTGTCGATTACATTCTCCGTAAATATCGATTGAGTTCGTCTGGCTACTTAGCAAGTTAAGGGGGTCATATGAGACCAATCAACGCGGGGAAGATGCGTCACCGAATCCAAATCTACGATGTCGTAAACACTCGTGGTGAGTCAGGGGAACTGATAAATGAAAAAGCATTATTTCGCACTGTCTCAGCACGCATCGAGCACGACAAAAATGAAGAAACAGGCGAAGTAGTTCGTCAAACGCAAGATACCGTGACTTTTGGCATTCGTTACCGCAAAGACCTCGAATATCTCGATTCATCAATGTACATCGTGTTTCGCAACAGGGAATACGACGTTGAATCGGTTATCAACACGGACTACCTGAATCGAGAGTTGCTAATCACCTGCAAAATGCGTGGTAAGTAATCATGAAATTCACATCAAAAACATTCGGGTTTAAAGAGCTAGACAAAGCACTTGAATCACTAGCTGATGAGAAAGGCAAGGAATGGAAGCGTGCAGTTCTGGTTACTGGTGCTAAGCGCGGTATGACTGAAGTATTGCGCACTGCGAAAGCTCGTATTCCAACGAAAACGGGTCATGCAAAGAACACGATGCAAGTTCCCACACCTAAATACAACTATGCGGCGAATGCAGGTTCAGCGTTCAAGAAATCAGGTGGGATGAAGAAGGGACGTAGGCACGAAGTTACAGCAAACATCAACTTCAGCGATAAATCTATTCGATACCCGTACGTACTTAACCACGGTGTTCAAAGAACAAAAGTTCATATTCGAAATCAAGCATTCGGTAGAAAAACAAAGCCGTATGCAGTCGAAACCAAGAAACGCAAGCCAATCGCGTTCTTGCATGGAGCGTTGGCAACGAAGCGACTAAAAGCGATTGCTGAACTTAAAAAATCAATCAAGCGCGGAATCAAAATGATTGCATCGAAGCAATACAAAAACGTTCGTTCGTTTACTCGCGCACTCAACAAATAAGAGTTCTAAATATATGAGAATGATTCAAGACGATTTGCGTCGTTATATCGAGGCGCAAACTCAGATCGAAGCATATCCGTTATTTGTACCTGAATCAGTTCAATTACCTGCTATCGCATACACGCTTGAAGACGCAGGTCGAAACGTGGGTTCAGAGCAATACAAAACGAGTGTTTCTGACCACACATACTCAGTGCAGGTTTGTGACAATCGATTCGAATCGGTCAAGAACATTGCACAGCAAGTCATCGATTTATTCGATGGCAAAGGATTCACACACGAACAAACTGAAGTCTTAACGTCACAAGTGACAAGTGTCTCTGATGCAACCAATCACGACCTAGACCTGTACTTCAGAATCATCACATTTACTTTAATTGTCAGAGAGGCATAACACATGGCACACCTTAACGATGTTTCGGCGGGTAACTACACAAAAATGTTCTACAACTCAGGTTCTGCATTCACGGAAATCACTGAAGTACAGAGCATTGGTTCACCTACAGACGAAGCAACAGTAATCCAAGTACCGCAATACGGTGTTCAATATCAACGTTCGATTGTTGGTTCGAAAACAGCAGGCTCTATCGAGCTAGTTCTGAACTGGAACCCATCAAACCCATCACATCAAGCGATGGTTGATAAGTACGCAACTTCAGAACGCGTTGATTTTTACATCGAGTACACAACCCCAGCAGGCACAGAATCAACATTCCGTTCATTCAGCGGCTTTGTTTCTAGTAACTCACTAGGTTCTGAATTCGACACAGTTCGTTCGATGACAGTTTCTATCACTATCGACGGCGCACTTGGTGACTTCGAAGATACTGCACCAGTTGCAGCTTAATCATATTCATTAAATCAGGGTGGCGGTTCTCTCTTGCCGTCGCCCTTCTTTTCAGGAGAGAAAGAGAATGGCTATTTCAGCAAAAGATATTCTAAATCGTTCAGTTAAAGTTCATTCAGTTGAACTAGAAGAACTCGGCGAAGTATTCGTACGTCCGATGTCGAGCACAGACACAAAGAAATTCCAGAAAGTACGTGACCCAATCGAAATGGTTGCGACTGCTGCTCTATTATCGCTTTGTGACGCGAAAGGTAAGTTGTTATTCGACGAATCGCAACTAGAAGATTTGATGAGCAACATGCAGTTCAAAGAGCTTGAAAAAATCGCTAAGAAATCAATGGAAGTTAGCGGTCTAGTAGACCCAAAGTAGTCGCCCGAAAGCTAATAGAAGATTCTGATCGCATGTTCATGCTTAAACTGGCATTAACATGGGGTCAGCCGCTCGAATACGTAGAGCAATTAGATAACGCGACCTTACTCGAATTCAAAGCTTTAAACATCATTTCGCCGTTCACGCACGATGTCGCAAGTAACGAACGAGCAATGATTGCCTCGATTTTGTACAACCAGAACGCAACGAAGAAATCCCAAATGCGTTCACCTTCCGAATTGATACCTTACATTGTGCCAGACACTGACTTCTTAGAGCCTGAATTGTTCAAGAAAGCTCGTGAGACGCAGCGTTCGTTAGATCCTTCCAACCCTTTGTACGAATCGCAGTTAGAAAGCTTTTATCAAGACATCAACGACACGATTGAATTCGAAGTTCAGCAAGCCGACTACGACGAATATCTGATCACGAAACTACGAAGTCTATTACCATAAGGGCAAGCAATGAGCGAGACTCTATCACATGTGTCGGTGCAACTGAGTGCCGACACTCAACAATACCTAGACGCGATAAAAAAATCCCAAACGGAGACTAAGAAGCGTCTAAGCAAAATGCAGAAAGATATGTCTGCAACTGCTAAAGCAACTAAGGTCGCTAGTAATCTAATGATCGGTGCGCTAAGTGCAGTTGCAGGTGCTTTCGTGATTTCATCAATCACGTCTTTCATTACAGACACAGTACACGCAAACCAAGAAATGCGTTATCTCGCTGCACAAGTCGGTCTAACGACTGAAGAGCTATACGCATACGATTACGCAGCTAAGCACGTTGGAATGTCGGCAGAAGGGCTTACAGACGCTTTTAAAGAAGTGGCTGAACGTATGTCTGACGCTGAACGTGGAACGGGTGAAGCAGTCGCTTTGCTCGACGAGCTAAACCTATCAGTTAAAGACTTTAAGAATCTTGCACCTGCTGAACAATACGGTGAGCTTGTTAATCAATTAGATAAATTGTCCGACAGCGATGCATTGTATTGGGCTGATAAGTTCGGTGATCAGTTCTTCATGCTTTATCAGCGTTCACGTGAATTAGGCGTATCAGTTAACGACCTAACGCGAGAATACGAAGAAATGTTCGGTATGGACATGAGCACGATTAACAGTGCTATGACCGACATGAACAAGGCCATGATTGAAATCGACTCTATGTGGTCAGTGTTCAAGCAATCATTCACTGCTGCTGTAGCTCCGCCAATTCTCGATGCGCTAAAACGCATGAAAGACTACATTAAATCGTTGGGCGGCGAGGGCAATCAGAACCTGATGAAAGGCATGTCTGTTTTGTACAACGACATGATCAGCAGTCTTGAGTTGTTCTTGAACGGGATGTCGCAAACATTCACTTCGATATATAACGGGATAATGTCAGCCATTACCGAACTCAACCGCATAATGAACAAGCTTGGGTTAGGTACTTCATACGAAGAAACGTCTGGTTACGTTGTAACACAGTCTGATATCTCGGCTAAGCGACAAGAACAGGCGAAGATTCGCAAAGATCTATCTGCGTATTCATACACAACACAAGATCCAAACGATCCATCGAGAGTTAACAACAAAGCACGTCTTGCTGAGCTAGATGCAGAGATTGCATTGTTGCAACAGCGCGACAAGCTTGAACGCGAAGCGTTTGAAAATCGCAAATCTGAAGGGATGACGTTTAACCCGATGGTTGCGAAAGAATTCGATTTGTCGTCAATGAAAGTTGGCCAACAGATTTTCGAAGGTTCAACAGTTAGTGCAGACAGCTCAAGCGATACGTCTACACCGTCGAGTTCGGCTAATGCTCAGCAGAAAACGCTTAGTGATTCGTGGATAAAGTCTGTACGTGCAAGCGTGATGACTTCTGAACAGATATACGCAGAGCAACGCGACAATCAGTTGAAGAGCGTTGAGCAAGCGTACAAAGACGAACTGATCTCTAAAGAAGCGTACGACAGAGCGAAACTTGAATCTGAACGTCTATACCAACGTCAGGTCGATGAGATTGGAATTTCAGCAGCAGATGTGAAGCTCGGCAAAGATGCTACCGAAATGGAGCAGCTAACGCAGAAGCAAGCGGTTGAACTAGAAGCACTCAAAGAGCACCTGAACGAGAAGAAAGCACTCGAAGCGGAATACAACGCTGCTGTGTACGACATGGAGCTTAGTCACGCAGAACAGAAAGCTGCATTGCTTGAAAAACAGCGCAAGACTGAACGTTCATCATTGATGCAAAGCGTCAGCGATATCGGAGCACAGCTTGGTACAGTGTTCGGGATGCAGAAGGAATTTGCGCTAGTTACGAGTCTAGTGAATCAAGGTCAAGCGGTTGCTCAGGCATGGGCTGATCCGACATTAGATTTCTATTCTAAAATCGCAGCTTCAATCACTGCTGGTGCAGCAGTAGCAAGTCAAATCGCGAGTATCAAATCCGTAGAAGGGCAGTTCCACGCTGGTGGCGTTGTTCCTCAAGATATGGACAACAGTTCTTTCAGATTGAAAGCTGGTGAACGTGTTCTTACGCCAGAACAAAATCAGAAGTTTGAATTGCTAGAATCGAATGCTGTTCAGAATACTGGCACGACTACTATCGAGGCACCGTTAATCGTTCAAGGTAACGTGTTCGATGATAGTTGGTTTAAACAACAATCTGTGAAACACAGAGACCATATTTCTGGTGTCGTGAACAAAGCAAATAGTGAACGACCAAGACGATAACGAAAAATGTCACGGTCTAATAATATTTCCCC